>JBBRGY010000422.1:0-3330 GCA_038223495.1 Burkholderiales bacterium
AGGATGGACGACGACGGGACTCGCGAGAACAGTCACGGTTGCGTCGATAAAACTCCCCGCACCAAACTGCGAAAACGTGTGATGCCGCCCATCAGGCGACACCACATTGTGTCCCGCCTGCGCACCGCCGTTGAAACGCACAATGGTGTGTGCGTTCAGCGAGCGCGTCAGCGCATCAGTGAACAGACCTTTGCCACAATCGCCAAAGCCCAGCCCGAGTAGCGAAACGAAGCGCGTTTTAGCCAAACAGCCGCGTCCACCAACCCGGTTTCACCGCATCCGGCGCATCAGTGTCCAGCTTCGACAGTGCATGCGCATCGCTGGCGCCTGCGTACGCGCTGAGCGCGCGCACCACTGCACCGACTCGCTCGCGAGTAATTCCGTTCGCCACTAACGTTTTTGCGACCGCCTCAATATCAGGCAGTGCTTTTTCGGTCAGCGCAACAATGGACGCGGCAACGGCGCACGTGTCCTCATAAGATTCCATGCCGACCACATGATCGCCCAACAACGCACGCCAGCGAGCCTCGCAGCGTTGCCGGCGCTGCAAATCGGGAATCAGAAAGAAGAGGTGATAGCTCTCCGCTGCCGCCGCGATCACCTCTTCAATGGGAATATCCTCATCGAGCGTTTCGCCAAACAGTGCCGCTACTTGCTGACGCGAAACGGCAGGGTAGGGATGCTCGTCACCCGTCATGAAAAGGTAGCCGCGCTTTTTGCGCTTGGCGAAGCAATCGGTGTCGGTGTGCTGCGCCAACGCATAGAACGCGAGTTCGTAACTTTCCTCTCCTGTACCGCCACCGCCACCTTCCAGATAGCTGCGAGTGAGCCACTGATCCATCAGCTCAGCGGTCGTTTCAAACTGCCCGATTTGAAACGCAGCGCGATCTGAGTTTGCATCGCCCACGGCCATAAATAACAACTGCGGATCCGCGATTTTGCAGTCGGTCAAAAGCTTCATGAACGTCGGCAATTCACGCCGCGCGAGGCTGTCCGGGATGTTGCCCATTGAGCCCGTCACGTCCAATGCAAACGCAATCGCCAGTGAATTTGGATGCTCGGCATTGTCACGCGATTCGCGAAATTTCAGTCCGAATGGACTCATCAGCGGATGACAGGACGTCTGCGCAAACACCTCGCGACCAGCCTTTGCACTGCGGCCAGCAATCAGCGTTTGATGCGCATCGTGTGAGTAACTTCCATATCCCATCGTTGGTTGACTCCTAAAAATTTGAATGAATTGCGGCGGGCTTTGCTGAGCGCGGATCGAAGGCGACAAATTGACGCGGGCCAAACGATTGTTCTGCGGCCAACATGAGTGCACCGCGCATCGCGGACGCTTCAGTGCGCTCGACCCAGTCGCGATCTTCTGATATTCGCACCAGCGCCGCTGCGAGCGGCGCAGGAACGTCATCGCGAAGCTTCGGTTCGTTCGCTAAATCAGTGGGAGCAGCCACCGAGATCAACCGCCGTAGTGACCACGCCAGCATCGACCAGTCACGCGCGCGAGACGACGCATCTGCGCCGGTTGGCCGAGCGTGTGACCAACCCACGAACATCATCGCGTGATCGCGCGGCTGCACCAACAAATGATCCAGCGACAACGCGCCATGCGTCCAACCGCTCGCATGAATGAATCCGAGCAGATCAATGCAGCGCGCTCCCATCCACACCACGTGGCGCGCGTCAATGCCGCCGTTGTTGTGCATCGACACGCGATTCAGGCTTCCCCAATAATCGCTTGGATGTCGGAGCAGCAGTACAGCGCGGTTGTCGCCGTGGAGCAAATGGTCGACGCCTGCCGCAGTGATTTGCGGCAGTTGAGTCGTAAAAAAAGGCGCGGTTACAACCGTTGACGTTTGCAAAGCGCGCATCGCCTCTAGCGTCGAGTCATGGCATTTTGCGTTCGCGTTGTGATGCGCAATCTTTACGGTGAAGCGCTCCAAAAATGGCCCCACGCGCTCACCCAGAAAGACATCGCTTGACGTGCCACGCGCCAAGTGTGCGAGCAGTCGCACCACGTGATCACCGACTTTGATGCGCCGGTCGGCGGCGTTTGCTGCGCCCGACGCATACGATGGCCACATCCGCTCGCGCGCTTGGGTGAACGACGATCGTCGCACCACCTGTTGATTCGCCGAAACCTTTGCGCCGCACTGTTGGCACGTCACCAGCATCCAGCGCGCGGCCTTCGGCAGCACGCCGCCGCACTGTGAACAGGTGAGCGCGGCGACTAGCAAAATGGCGGCAGGCGAGGCGATGTCATCTTCACGAATGTAGCCGCTTTATGGCAAATAATCACGAGGCAAGGAGACAAAAATCCGCAACAGCTTTTTCATGAAACGTTGACTATATGGGGGCTGCATGAGATTTTATCTATAAATCAACTTCCGAAGTTTTACTGCCTTAGCCCCTTTAGAATGGTGCTTTCGACAAAAAGCTGATGCACTACTTGGCATAGACTAAATCCCGCAGAAAGAGCGAAATTCCAGGGATGTAGGTGATGACCAGAAGGCAGGCCAATACCACGAGTACAAACGGAATAAGTTGCGTCACCATACGATCCAGCGATATTTTCGCCACCGTACACGCGGCAAAAAGATTCACGCCGAAGGGCGGCGTAATCATGCCGAGCGCCAAATTCACGACCATGACGATGCCGAAGTGAACCGGATCGATGCCAAAGTGAACGGCGACCGGTGCCAGAATCGGCGCGAGTACGATGATCGATGCGCTGGTCTCGATAAACATACCGATGATGAACAGCGCCGCATTCACGCCGAGCAAAAAAAGCATCGGGCTTTGCAACCATTCCTTCAAAAACAGGCCGATCGCATCGGGCACGCCCGCACGCGTGATCAGGTAAGCGAAGAGCCCCGCGTTAGCGATGATGAACATGATGACCGCCGACGACAGCGTGCTCTTCTTGAACGTGGGCAACAGGTCTTTGAAACCGATTTCACGATACACCACCATGCCGACGAATAGCGCATAAATCACCGCGACGGCGGAGGCTTCGGTCGGCGTAAATACGCCACCATAAATGCCGCCGAGAATGATGACTGGCATCATCAACGCATACGCCGCGCGTCCGTTCAGCGAGGCGCGCAATTTTGGGATGCATGAGAGCACGATGAAATAGGCCGCGAATAATGTGACGCCGATCAGATGCGAGTAACGCTCCATCGTCTGCTCGCTCAGTCCCTTGTCGAGCACCAAGGGCGCGAGGTAGCGGCTACCAAGCAACAAAAGTCCAACTGCACCGATGATGATCCCGAGATCCACAAACGCAGTCGATAAAGGCAATCGTCCATCGCCGTCGTTTTTACC
>JBBRGY010000423.1:0-3315 GCA_038223495.1 Burkholderiales bacterium
ACGACTTACATCTGGTTTGACCGATTTTTTGATGTGCAAGACATCATCAAAGACGTGATCAAACGGCCGTTCATCACGGTCGGTTTCGCTGCGTTCTTGCTGTTTATTCCGTTGGCCGTGACGTCGAACAACGCCATCATCAAAAAGCTGGGCGCAAAGGTTGGGCAGCGCATTCACTACCTCGTCTACGTCATCGCCATTCTTGGCGTCGTGCACTATTGGTGGCTAGTGAAAAAAGATCTGACGCAGCCGATCATTTACGCCTGCGTTTTCGCGGTGCTATTCGCGCTGCGCATTATGTGGAAGCTCAAGTCCACTAAATAAGCCTTGCGCGATGCGGCTTTAGCATCGGCCCTAGCTTTCCGTCACGAATCTTTCTAGCATGCGCCGTATCAGTCGTCACAAGCGGCATTTTTTACGGTCAAAAGCTCATGAAGCGTGTTCTCGTTCTCGGCGCCGGCATTCTCGGCGTTCATACGGCGTATTTTTTGCGGCAACTCGGCTACGAGGTCACGGTCGTAGATCGTCAGGCCGGCCCCGCGCTGGAAACCAGCTTCGCCAACGGCAGCCAGATTTCGGTGAGTCAATCTGATCCGTGGGCCAGTCCGCATGCGCCGCTCAAAGTGCTGAAATGGCTGGGTAAAGAAGACGCACCGCTGTTGTTTCGTCTGCGTATGGACGTAAACCAATGGCGCTGGGGTTTGCGCTTTCTGTACGAATGTCTGCCCAGCCGCGCCGAGCACAACACGTTGCAGGCGATGCGACTCTCGGAATACAGCCGCCGCACGTTGCAAGCGCTGCGCCGCGACACCGGCATTGAGTACGACTACGCCGAAGCCGGCATCATGATGATTCACTCAAATCGGGAAAGCTTTGACGACGCAGCAGAGGCGGCGCAATTGCTGATCCGGAACGGTGAGCGCCGCGACGTGTTGACGGTCGCAGAAGCGGTGAAAATCGAACCCGCCCTGACGCACACCGCGCCCACCTTGGCCGGTGCGATTTATGCGCCGAATGATGAATCGGGCGATGCCTACAAATTCACCGTGGCGCTGGCCAAGCTAGCAGCGTCGATGGGCGTGGAGTTCCGCTACGACACGACGATCAAACGTATTGAACGGCAAGGCGGCGAGGTATCGGGCGTCATCGTGACTTCAAGCGACGGCAAGAGCGAAACACTGAAGGCCGATGATTACGTCGTTGCGCTCGGCTCCTACTCCACTGCTATGCTCGCGGGCGCGGGCGTTGATGCGTTGATTTACCCGGCGAAGGGCTACAGCGCGACGCTCCCCATCGTCAATAAACCCGGCGCACCGCTTGGCAGCATCACCGATGACGAAATGAAAATCGTGTTCACCACCATTGGTGATCGCTTGCGTATCGCGGGAACCGCCGAGTTAAACGGCTTCGACACCACGTTAAACCCGGTGCGTTGCGAAGCATTGACGCGACGCGCCAAGCATCATTTCCCCGATCTTTGCGATTGGGACGCGGTCGAATACTGGACCGGTTTACGCCCTGCGACACCATCGAATCTGCCGATCATCGGACAGTCCAAACTGAAGAATCTGTATCTGAATACGGGGCATGGCACGCTGGGTTGGACCGAGGGTGCGGGATCGGCTAAGGCATTGGCCGACATCATCGCTGGCAAGAAGCCAGAGGTTGATTATGAGTTCCTTGGTCAGCCACGTTCATAGTTTGTGCGCAGGCAACTCGTAAAATCAGTACTCTCTCGCCACTGATCGCGCCCAAGTGAATTTACGCATCTTTGTTTTCTCCGCGACGACCGTGGTTGTCGCCGCATCGTCCCTGTTTGCGCTTGCGCAGACCGCCGCTCCGGCCCCGGTCGCTTCGGTGCCGCCGGTCATTGCTGTTCCGACAACAACCGTTGCCGCGCCCGCCGTCATCGATATCCCGGTTCCGGCAATCAATGCAGCGGCGTATTTGGTGGTCGAAGCGACGAGCGGCCAGGTGCTCGCAGAGCACAACACGCGGCAAAAGCGTGATCCCGCTTCGCTCACCAAATTGATGACGGCGTATCTCGTGTTTGACGCCTTGCAGCAAAAGCAGATCAGCCTCGGCCAACGGCTGGTTGTTCCCGAGCGGGCGTGGAAAGCCGAGGGCTCGCGCATGTTCATCGCTCCTGGCGCACCGGTGACGGCTGAGGACATGATTCGCGGGCTGATCATTCAATCTGGTAACGATGCCGCCATTGCGCTTGCGATTGCGGTTGCCGGAAATGAAAGCGAATTCGTGACCCGAATGAATCGTCAGGCCAAGAAACTCGGCATGGACGATACGCAGTTCTTGAACCCGACTGGCCTGACCCAACAAGGCCACCACTCGACCGCGCATGACATGGCGATCTTGTCACTCGCGCTGATGCGTGATTTTCCGCAGTACACGAAGTTCTACTCCGAGAAATCGTTCACGTTCAACAAAATCACCCAGCAGAATAGGAATCGCCTGCTATTCCTTGATCCCACGGTTGATGGCCTGAAAACGGGCCACACCGACGCGGCGGGCTGGTGTCTTATTTCAACAGTCAATCGTGCGCCACGTAGGTTATTGACGGTTGTGCTGGGCGCGCCAAGCGAGGTCGTGCGCATCAATGATTCGCGCCAATTGATCGAGTGGGCGTTCACCGCGTTTGAGCCAAAACGCTTGTACGAAGCGAAAAAGCCGATTCAACAATTGACCGTGTGGAAGTCCACAGTGGATTCCATTCCTGTCGGTTTTAACGATGACGTGACGGCTGTGACGACGACTGGAAAAGGCTCGGACATCACCACTGAGTTAACTATCGTCGAACCGAAAATCGGCCCCATCGCTGCGGGCGATACTGTGGGCCTGCTTAAAGTTAAACGTGCGGGTAATTTGATTTACGAGCGCAACATCATCGCGATGGAATCTGCGCCCACCGCCTCCATCTGGAAGCGGATGTGGCACTCAGTAATATTGTTCTTCAAAGGATTAGCGTAATGATTTTTTTGAACGGCGCATGGATGCCGATTGAAGACGCGAAAGTCAGCGTACTTGATCGTGGTTTTATTTATGGCGACGGCGTTTACGAATACGTACCGGTGATTAACGGTAAGCCGTATCGCCTCGAAGGACATCTGGTTCGCCTTAATAATTCGTGCAAAGAAATCGGTCTGACCAATCCGTATTCGACTGCTGAGTGGACAAAACTTGTTTATGACATCGTAGAAAAAAACGGCACGCATGATCAGGGCGTTTACTGGCAAATAACGCGCGGTGTGGCCAAGCGCGATCACAGTTTTCCAGTCGGCGTGACGCCCACCGTGTTCA
>JBBRGY010000424.1:0-3313 GCA_038223495.1 Burkholderiales bacterium
TGCCCGCTGCGGGGCCGAGGTCGACGACGTAATCGGCGGCCATGATCGCGTCTTCGTCGTGCTCAACAACGATCACTGTGTTGCCAAGATCGCGCAGACGTTTGAGCATTTCCAGCAGCCGATCATTGTCGCGCTGATGCAGACCAATTGAGGGTTCATCGAGCACGTACATCACGCCGGTTAAGCCAGAACCAATCTGCGACGCGAGCCGAATGCGTTGCGCTTCGCCGCCCGAGAGGGTTTCCGCGCTGCGATCCAAGGACAAATATTCCAGGCCAACGTTATTCAAAAATCCGACGCGGTTTTTGATTTCCCAGATGATGCGTTCGGCAATTTTTTGTTTCGCACCGGTGAGTTTGAGTCCTTCAAAAAACTTCGCCGTATCAAATAGCGCGAGACGACTCACCTCGAAAATCGCCGCATCACCCACCTTCACAAATCGCGCTTCGCGACGCAACCGTGCGCCTTGGCAATCTGTGCATGGGCTGCGGCTCATGTACTTTGACAACTCTTCGCGAACCGCGGAGGATTCGGTCTCGAGATAACGGCGTCGAAAGTTTGGTAGCACTCCTTCGAACACATGCTTGCGCTTCTGAATCTTGCCTTTTTCACTGACGTAGTCGAATTCGATTTCCTCAGCGCCGCTGCCGAAGATAATCGCGTTCTGTGCTTCTTCGGGAAGTTCAACGAACGGCGTTTCGATGTTGAATCCGTAGTGTGCGGCGAGGCCCTGCAGCATCTGAAAGTAAAAAATCGTGCGCCGATCCCAACCTTTAATTGCGCCGCTGGCCAGCGATAGTTCAGGATGCGCAACGATGCGTGAAGCCTCGAATTCGTCGATCTCGCCGAGGCCGTCACACGTCGGGCACGCACCCATCGGCGAGTTAAACGAGAACAGACGCGGCTCAAGTTCGGCAAGCGAGTAGTCGCAGATGGGGCATGCGAATTTCGACGAGAAAAGCTGCGACGCGGGCTTTGCAGCTTCAGCGCTCTCCTCCGCATCCATCATCACCACCAGCGCGCGACCGTTGCCCATGCGGCACGCCGTTTCGAACGATTCGGCCAGCCGCTGCTTGGCGTCCGGCCGCACCTTGAGGCGATCAACGACCACCTCAATTGTGTGCTTGTGATTTTTCGCGAGCTTCGGCGAGGGCTCAAGCTCGACCACTTCGCCGTCGATGCGAACCTTCGTGAAGCCCTTGGCCTTCAACTCAATAAATAGTTCCGCATGCTCGCCCTTGCGATCGGCGAGCACGGGCGCGAGCAGCATGATGCGCGACTCAGGCGTGTAGGTCAAAACCGTATCCACCATCTGCGAAATCGTCTGCGACGACAGCATGATCTCGGGATGATTCGGGCAATATGGATCGCCCACGCGCGCATAGAGCAGACGCAGATAGTCGTGAATTTCGGTCACCGTGCCGACGGTCGAGCGCGGGTTGTGGCTGGTCGCTTTTTGCTCGATCGCGATGGCCGGTGCGAGGCCTTCGATCAAATCGACGTCCGGCTTGTCCATCATCTGCAAAAACTGCCGCGCGTAGGCGGACAGTGATTCGACGTAACGGCGCTGCCCTTCTGCATACAGCGTGTCAAACGCGAGCGAGCTTTTGCCTGAACCCGACAAGCCGGTGATGACCACCAGCTTGTGTTTGGGAATATCAATGTTGATATTTTTGAGATTGTGCGTCCGTGCACCGCGTACGCGCAAAAAATCCATCGATACTGACACAGAGAAAACCGGCTACGCTCGCGAAGAGCAACCCGGCATTATGACGCGGCGGAGCGTTTGGCGAAACATGTGTTGTTGGAACTAAGCTGTACGGCGCTACACCCAACGCATTAGCGAACGGCGAGCGATCTTTTCCTCGCACACCGTTTCAGCCACAACAGCACCACCGCAATCACCGCAAATATCCAACCCACAACCGCTGCGGCGAACGGCACGATGCCCGCCATTTCGTCGTACGCATGTTGCCCCTCAACCGTGTTCAAACCCCAATAGCCAAAGGCTTCGCAGGCAATTGCCAGAACAATGAGAATGGCGGCGGATACGCCCATGGATTTAGCGCAGGTTAACGCGTTGATGTCGGAAGCGCGGGGACATCTGGCTTTAGAAACAGCAGCGCCCAAATCGTGTAAATGGCAGTCGCCGTTCCAATCGGAAAGATCAACAGTTGCAACGCACTCACACCGATCAGCACAGGACACGCCCATCCGTGCGGGGCTGCGTTTCGTCCGATCAGTGCGACGCCTGCGGCTATTTCCACACCCGACGTCGCCAGCAAAATCACAGCAATCGGCAGAGCGAAGATCACGAAAACATGAGGGATGAACGTTCCAGAAACAAAATAGGCGAGCTGCGCTGCGAGATACCAGAGGATGGCGACGATGCCGAACACAAATGCACCCGCCGCGATGTGGAGCCAGCCGACGATGATTTCATGAGCACGCATTAGCGAGATTTCCTACTGATTAAGCGCCAACGGCCTGATACACCAACCGTTTGAACTCAAACGAGAACGGATGCCAGAACGCCATCACGCGCTGCGTCATAACGACCGCCGCCAAATTGTTGCGTGGCGATATCCACCAGTGCGTGCCTGCGATGCCGCCCCACTGAAATTCACCCGTCGCGCCTCGTGGCTCAATCGATGATGGCGCGCTGGTCACGGAGCCTCCCAACCCGAAGCCTTTTCCAGGAATTTCACCTTGCGTGGCAAAGCGAATATTGACACCGCCAGCCAGTTGATTGGTCATCATTTCAGCGATGGTTTCTGGCTTGAGCAACGTCGATCCGTCCGGCAATAGGCCGCGTATTAGAGCGACCATATCGGCGAGCGAGGTGACCAACCCGCCGCCACCGGACAATTTGGGCACAGCGCGCAGATAAGCGCCGGGATAGGGAGAGTTATCGACGCGTGTCAATCCGGGCTTCATGTCATCCATCATGTCGGCACCACGGTAATACGCAGTCAGTCGATGCTGCTGTTCCGCTGGCACAACGAACGTCGTGTCGATCATGCCGAGACGATCAAAAATATGCGCCTTGATGAACGCATCGAAGCGCTCACCACTGACGATTTCCACAACACGACCCAATACATCCGTCGCCACCGAATACTCAAACGACGTGCCGGGGTGAAAAAGTAACGGAAGGTCTGCCAGCGCATCCACCATTTCGGCCAGAGTGAGCGTTGGGCCAAAGATTTTGCGTTCGTTGTACGCGGTAAAAATCAGTGTGCCGGGATCGAACAGACCGTAGCTCAAACCTGCGCTGTGACTCAGCAGATGACGAATCGTGATCAAGCTCTGA
>JBBRGY010000425.1:0-3305 GCA_038223495.1 Burkholderiales bacterium
GCGTCGGAATGCTGATTCGCGCGGGCGCGACCAACGCCAATATGGTCGCAGCCCTAGGCGTGAATATCAAATGGCTCAACACGCTGGTGTTCGCCTTGGGCGCAGCGCTCGCGGGACTGGCTGGCGTGATGGAGGGGCCGATCGTTTCGGTGCAGCCTGGTATGGGTGAGCCCGTGTTGATTCTCACGTTGGTGGTCATCATCATCGGCGGACTCGGCTCGATACGGGGAGCTTTTTTTGCTGCCTTGATTGTGGGCGTGGTGGACACATTGGGCCGCGCATTTAGGCCCTCGATCATGCGCTCGTTGATGGAGCGCAGCACGGCGGATGCTGCGGGCCCAGCACTCGCCTCGATGCTAATTTATCTGTTCATGGCGGTGGTGCTTGCGGTGAAACCGCAAGGGTTGTTCCCCGCCAACTCAGCGGCGACACGATGAGTGATACGAAACCGTCTTTGCTTTGGCCCGTCGCCGTCCAGTGGAGCGCGCCACGAACGGTCGTCGCGGTCATCATCATCGCGCTGCTCGCTGTGCTGCCGGTGATCGCTAACGCGCTTGAATCGAGTTACTACGTGAGCTACGCGACGCGGGTACTCATCTATGCGCTCGCGGCAATCGGATTAAATTTCATTCTCGGCTTTGGCGGCATGGTCAGCTTGGGACACTCCATGTATGTCTTGCTCGGTGCCTATGCCGTTGCGATTCCGGCCAGTCATGGTGTGACGTCGGGCTTCGTGCACGTGGCGCTCGCCGTGGGCGTGTGCATCCCGCTCGCTGCGGGATTGGGTGCGGTGGCGCTGCGCACCTCCGGCATCGCGTTCATCATGATCACGCTAGCATTCGCGCAGATGCTGTTCTTCGGCGCGGTGAGCCTTAAAGAATACGGTGGCGATGATGGGCTGACGGTGGCCGCGCGCAGCACGCTGGGAGGGCTTGAAGTGTCCAACAACACCACGCTTTACTACGTCGCATTTGCCACCGTACTGGTGGCGCTGTACTTGTCATGGCGTGCGGTGTTGAGTCCATTCGGACTGGTGCTCCGGGCCAGCAAATCAAATCCGCGCCGCGCTACGGCTTTGGGCCACCCGATCTTTCGTTATCAACTTGCCGCGTACGTCGCATCGGCGGTCGTGTGCGCGATTGCAGGTGTGCTGTTGGCCAATCTAACGCTGTTCGCTTCGCCCGCTTACGGCGCGTGGACGCTTTCGGGCGAACTCATTGTGATCGTCATTTTGGGTGGCGTCGGCACTGTGTTCGGTCCGGTAGTGGGCGCGATCATTTTGTTAGCGCTCGAAGAAACTTTGCCGACGCTGGTCGAAGCGACACTTCCCGACTACAAATCGAACTGGATGTTGCTGCTTGGGCTGTTCATTTTCTTCGTGGCGCTGCTATTGAAGCGCGGCGTATTTGGCTCATTGCCCGCTTCGGTGCGCCGCCAACGCAAAACACGATGAGCGCACTCGTCACCCACGCGCTGGTCAAACGTTTCGGCGGCGTGCTCGCCACCGACCGCGTTTCGTTAACCGTTGAACCCGGTGAGCTGCATGCCATCATCGGCCCGAACGGTGCGGGCAAGAGCACACTGATCGGTCAGCTCGCAGGCGAAATTGCATCCGATGAAGGCAGCGTCAATATCCTCGGCACTGACGTCACGCATATGGCAACGCATAAGCGCGCGCAGCTTGGGTTGGCGCGCACGTATCAGGTGACACAACTAGCTAAAGATTTCACCGCGCTTGATAACGTGCTACTCGCAGTGAACGCGCGTGCAGCTCATAATTTTCGCTTTTGGCGCAACGCGCATGACGACGTGGCAGCGATGCAAAAGGCAAAGGCCGCATTGGCCACTGTCGGTATGAGTCATCTACATCACGCAGAAGTCGGTACGCTCGCACACGGCGAACAACGTCAGCTCGAAATCGCGATGGCGCTTGCCACGGAGCCCAAGTTATTGTTACTCGATGAGCCGCTTGCAGGCATGAGCCAAGGCGAATCTGCGGCGATCATCGCGCTGTTGAAATCACTGAAGGGACGCTACCCGATGCTCCTCGTCGAGCACGATATGGATGCCGTGTTTGCGCTCGCAGATCGTGTGAGCGTGCTCGTCTACGGTCGCATCATTGCCACCGACACGCCGGACCGCATCCGCGAAAACGCTGAGGTTCGCGCGGCGTATTTGGGAGATGAAGTGTGAGCGAGCTGCTAAAGGTCGAACAGCTTTGCGCGGGGTATGGCGCCAGCAACGTGTTGTTCGACGTTAACCTGACCATTCGAGAAGGCGAAGTCGTAACGTTGCTGGGGCGCAACGGCATGGGCAAAAGCACGCTGGTTAAATGCCTCTGCGGTTGGTTAACACCGACGTCTGGACGCATCCGTTTTGCCGGGACTGAGGTCGCCAAAGCGCCTCCGCATGTCATTGGAAAACTGGGCCTCGGACTCGTACCCGAAGGACGGCAAATTTTCCCAAACCTGAGCGTGCGCGAAAACCTCATTGCCACGGCAAGCACCGTCAATGGAAATGCGTGGTCCCTTGATCGCGTGGTCAACTTGTTCCCTCGACTTGGCGAACGCATGAATCAAATGGGCGGCACCCTGTCAGGTGGCGAACAACAAATGCTCGCTATTGGCCGCGCGCTGATGACCAACCCGCGCCTCTTGATCCTTGACGAAGCGACTGAAGGCCTCGCGCCACTCGTCCGCCTCGACATCTGGCGCGCGCTTGGAAAACTCAAAGACGAGAAACTTGCGATGCTGGTGATCGATAAAGATTTAAAAGCGCTATTACCGCTCGCAGACCATCACACTGGACTGGAAAAAGGTCGCGTTGTGATTGCGGGAAATTCAGCGGAACTGCAATTGCAGCAAGAGCGGTTGCACCTGTTGCTCGGAGTTTAGGTATACCCAACACAGAGCAGGCGATCTCGATTGGTGGTGGTGAATTCAGCGACGTTTAGACGCTGCTCGCCGGTCTGCAGCCAGTTGATCCGCTCGACGGTCAGCGGCACGACGATCTGCTGCATGTTGTTCTGCCTTTCGATCAGCAGATCGCTGGTCCGCCTTTTTGTCTGCTGAGCGCTGATCGGCACGACGCTGATCAGTTTTGGCATCGCGAGCCATCTCGGCCTTCCTGCTATCAGTTTGGCGGTTGGCGCGAGTGATTTCGTCGCCGCGCTTCTCTTTCGCTCGTGCGTCGCGGATCTTTTCAAGCTTTTTTCGCTCCGATACCTTTCGTTGCTTGACTTTTTCCGCTTGCTCCGCTTCCAGACGTTTGGCATCAGCTGCGCGGCGGCGTTCGAATTGCTGACG
>JBBRGY010000426.1:0-3302 GCA_038223495.1 Burkholderiales bacterium
ATGCCGCTCGCACGTGTGATTTTGTAGCGCATCATGATCGAGACGAAAATCCGACCGCTTGCGCCAGTACATGCCCGTCGCCACCGGTGCGCACTACGGTCACCTCAACGCGTGAAAACAGAGGACTGGGCGTGGCTGTGACTTTGGTTTGCGCGGTGAATTCGATGCCTGCCTGTTGGGCTTGCCGTGTGTTTGCAGTGCCTACTTGTGCTTGTTGCGGTTGCAAACGAATCTCGGCCAATGTGTTGTGGGCGACCCAGCGCGCAAGCGTCCGGTCGCGCAAGGCGCCTTGATCGTTGGTCGCAACTAAAGCAGCGCGCGATGCCGCGATCAGTCCTGTTGCAAGAATCGCCGTGGCGACCAAGACCTCTATCAGGCTGAACCCGCGTCGCCTTCGTGAATCAAGATTCACTTTATCGGGATGCAGTGTTAGGCGCAACGCGCGCAGCAACCGCAATGTACTCCCTGGTACATGAGCGGGTTTGACAAAAGCGCGAGCACGATGCAACGACACAATGCGCCCGAGAAATGAATCTTCAGAGGTTCCACGAACCTATGTCCGCGCCTTCGCCCTCACCACCCGGTTTCGCGTCAGCACCCATGCTGAACACATCAATGTCGCCGTGTAAACCAGGGTTTGCGAATTGATAGGGATTGCCCCACGGATCGTTGGGCAGGCGGGCAATGTAGCCGCCGGTGCGCCAGTTGTTGGGCGGCGGCGAGCTAAGGGGCTTTTCAACCAGCGCCTTCAAACCTTGCTCCCCCGTCGGGAATCGGCCATTGTCGAGTTTGTACATCGCAAGCGACTGCGTGAGCGTCGCCACATCCTGCTTGGCGGCGGAGACTTTAGCGTCCTGCAATCGACCAATCACGTTGGGGGCGATGATCGCAGCAAGGATGCCGATGATGACGACCGCGATCATCAATTCGATCAGCGTAAAGCCGCGAGAAATGCGGTGGCGAGTGAGTGGCGGAGAAAACATAGGCAAAATTATAGGATTCGGGACTTTGGCGGCGATTGCCGTTCTATCACGCATTCATGAAGAAACTGTTCGTCGGGCTATTTGTTCTAGCTGCTGTAGCCCTCGCTGCATGGTTTGCACTTCCGCTGTGGCCCGCCACCATTCCCGCTGAAGGTATTAGTCTGAACGTGCGTCAGGGAAGTTCATTGACGCGGCTCGCGAACGATATCGAACGACTGGAAATAGCCCCCAGTCTGGTCGTGCAGGCCGTTGCGCGTATCCGCGGCAGCGCCCGAAAGCTAAGGGCGGGCGAGTATTTGTTCGAATCGCCGCAAACGGTGGCGGACATGATTGCCGCCATTGAATCTGGCGATGCGCAACGGCTGTCCGTCACCACGGTAGAAGGCTCGCGACTGTCTGATCTCTACGCATCGCTGTCGACAGTGCCAAGCGAAGGGGTTGCTACGTTTGCCGCGAACTCGCTACCTCCTCGCGCGGAGCTTAAACAGTCACTTGGTAACGACGTACCGGCATTGGAAGGATACTTCTTCCCTGACACCTACTTTGTTGCACCGGGAAGTTCAGCCCTTTCGCTATTAAAGTACATGCACAAGCGTATGAAAGAAGAACTGGCGCGGGCGTGGGAGCAACGGTCAGCTGACACGCCGCTCAAATCACCTTATGAAGCGCTCATTTTGGCGTCGATCATTGAGAAGGAAACCGGGCGCGATGCGGATCGCCCGCTCGTGGGCTCCGTATTTGTGAACCGACTGCGTATTGGCATGCGTTTGCAGACCGATCCGACGGTCATTTACGGCCTGGGTGAAAAATTCGATGGCAACCTACGTAAAGTTGATCTGCAAACTGATACGCCGTACAACACGTACACCCGAAATGGCCTGCCACCGACGCCGATCGCACTGCCTGGGCGGGCTTCGCTGCGTGCTGCCGTTGCGCCGCCGAGCAGCGAATTCTTGTACTTTGTAGCGCGCGGCGATGGCACTAGCGAGTTCTCGAAGAACCTTGCAGAACATAATCGTGCCGTGGCGAAATTTCAATTGAGTAAGTAATGACTGTGTTGCGGGGCAAATTCATCACGTTCGAGGGCATCGATGGTGCTGGCAAGAGCACGCATATCGACGCTGTGCGTGCGCTACTGACGGCGCGTGGCAAAACGGTGGTCATGACCCGCGAGCCCGGTGGTACAGAGCTGGGCGAGGCAATTCGAGCATTGTTTCTGGATCGTGCGATGAGTCCGCATAGCGAGACTTTGCTTGTGTTTGCAGCGCGTCGCGAACACCTTGAGCGTGTGGTCTGGCCAGCGCTTGAGCGCGGTGACTGGGTGTTGTGTGACCGCTTTTCTGATGCGACGTTTGCGTATCAGGGCGGTGGTCGGGGGCTGGGCTTCGAGCGGGTGGCTGAATTGGCGCACTGGGTGCATCCGGATTTCACACCCGATCTGACGCTGTTGTTTGATTTGACTCGCGACGCGGCGCAGGAGCGCGTCGCGCGGCGGGGTGCGATGGACCGAATTGAATCTGAAGCCGCAGAGTTTCATGATCGCGTACGCACGGCGTATCTGGAGCGCGCTGAAGCGGAGCCCGAGCGCATCAAGGTCTTGTCGAGCGACCAATCCAAAGATACCGTTCGTTCGCGAGTATTGGCTTGCACCCTCCAATTGCTAAAGGCATCGGACTAGCGATGGAGTTTGCACCGCTGCCTTGGCATCGTCAGTGGCTTGTGCGTTCGCATGCTCTGGTGTCGTCGCATCATCACGCCTGGCTCGTGGTTGGGCGGGCTGGCGACGGTGCGGGGCAGGCGGCGGCCTCGTTAGCGGCGTTGCTGTTGTGCCTGAATCCGCAAGATCAAATGGCGTGCGGTGAGTGCCCGAGCTGCCGATGGCTGGCGGGCGACGTGCACCCTGATTTTCGGCGATTGCTGCCGGATATCGGCGATGGCGAAACCGTGAAATTGCCGACCATCAAGATTGATGTCGTGCGTGAGGCGCTGGAGTTCATGCAACTTTCCGCAGCCGGTTCGCGAGGGCGAGTGCTGCTCGTTGATCCTGCCACGGCGCTCGCTCGTGAGAGTGCTAACGCGCTACTTAAGGCGCTTGAAGAGCCGCCGCCGAATACGCGCTGGTTGCTGGTTACGTCGCAAGCCGAGCGATTGTTGCCCACAATCAGGAGCCGGGCGCTCCGCATGACGCTGCCGAGACCCACGCACGCCGAAGCGCGCACATGGATGCTAGAGCAGGGCGTCGCAAGCGTTGATGTGGATGCGCTCTTGCTAAGAACGCGCGGCGAACCCCTGACCGCGGCAGCGCTTGCCAATTCGGGT
>JBBRGY010000427.1:0-3300 GCA_038223495.1 Burkholderiales bacterium
CGCGTCTTGCGCTTTCAACGTGAAGACGTCGGCGGCGTTGCGTTGCATCTGCCATGCGCCAATATGTACGTCGCAATCCGTCCTCGAATATCCCGCGCCGAGGTTTGCGCGCGCGGCGCGATCTGCGTGCAGTAGTTTGTCCCCCGGCAACGTCACTGCGGCGTGCGCAAACAGGATTTGGCTCGCAGTGATGGGCGACGCTAATGCCTCAGCAAACCCCGTGCGCACGCGAAAGAAAGTCAGCTGAAAACCGATGTCGTTGCGCGGCAAGTCCAATGCGCCTGTGACGTACCACCACTCCGTACGAAAGTGCGGATGCGCGCCGTGATCGCGGGGAAATTGCAGCGCCAATCCGCGCAGCACCTTTGCATATTGCGGTGTCGCCTCGGCAATCGCCGAGAGCAGGCACGACAACATGAACGCGCGGCGCTTCATTGCACGCTTCCCAATACACGCGCAGCAGGCAGCAGCGTTGTTTGCCGCGCGGCAAAACGACTGGCGATCAGCCCGGCCAACAGTGTGAGCACGACGCCGACCAACACTACAAACCACGGAATGTGAAGCTGCATACGCCAATGAAACGCTTGCGGGTTGATCACGTGCGTTAGTAACGCACCGACCGCCACGCCGCATGCCAGGCCAACGGCCAAGCCGATGCCTGCAATCATCAGTCCTTCGAACATCACGGCACGCGTGAGCATCGCGCGGTCAAATCCGAGTGCGCTGAGCGTTGCCAATTCGCGCGCACGCAGCCACACGCTTGCGGCCAACGTCACCGCCAAACCGAATAATCCAATCATCATTGCAGCGGCCTCCAGCGCGTAAGTCACAGCGAAACTTTTGTCGAAAATAGACAGTGATAAGCGACGAATTTCTGCGCTTTCGGAGAACTCAAGTCCGTATTGTTTGACGTAAGTGGCGAGCCAGTTTTTTGCTGCGACCTCTTGACGTTCACGCGGCCATAAGGCAAGGTCGGTGGGCTCAAAACGACCGCCGAGTTTTTCGTAGTCGCTGCGGCTGATGACGACGGCGCCGAACTGCCGCGCGTAGTCGCGCCACACACCGCCGATGAATACGTTGGTATCGCGTCCTAGCAGCGGCAAGCGCAGTTGCTGACCGGGCGCGAGTCCGTACAGCTCGGCCATCGGTTCACTCACCCACACCACGGTTTGTTCGCGCGGCGGCGCAATAACGGGGCCGGTAAACGGTAGCCGTGTGCCGGGATCAAGTCGATCCAGCTCGCGTACCAGCAGTGCGACGGCGGGTCGCGACACATCGAGCGTCAGGCTTGAGAACGCTGCGCTCTCGCTCCTGGCAAATGGGGAGTCAGGTCGCTTCAACGCATCCAGCGCGGTCTGTGGCAATGGTGTCGCTTTGCTACGCACGTAAAGCGGTGCGGGTAACACTTCGTCCAGCCACGTATCCACCGCAGCGCGAAAGCTTGACACCATGATGACCATACTCACGGTCAAAGCAAAGCTCACAATGAGCCCGCTCGCGGCGACCTGCGCCATTAACGGGGCTTGGGCAACGTTTTGCACAGCGATGCGCTGCGCGGGTGGCAGGTTGCAGCGAGATAAGTGGCTGAACAACGCATGCGTCGCTAACGGCGCGGCGACGATGCCAATCACAAGCACCACAGCAATCGCCGCATAGCCCGCAAACGGTAACCCTGCAATCGAAGGTGCTTGTGACAAAGCGACTGCAACAAAAGACAGCGCGATGAGCAGCACGCCGCGCCGTTTGTGAGCTTTCGGTGCTCGATGCGCAAAGCCGGTTTTGAGTGCAACGGCGAGTGGTTGCGTGCGATTGAGCCACGCGGGATAGGCCGCGCCGATCAGGCTCGCCGCACAACCCAGCGCAAAGAAAATAAACATCGATAACGGTGTAGCAGCAATCGTCGGCGCGCTGCCAGAAAAATAACCACCACCCAAATCGCCTCCGAGCAGTCGCGTGAATGCAACCGCTAGCGCATAGCCCAGCGCGAGACCCAGCGCGGAGCCGGGAATGCCAATCGCAATCGCCTCAAACAACACCTGCGCCATGCGTTGAGTGGGCGTGAGCCCTAGCACGCCGAGCAGTGCAAATTGCGTTGATCGTTGCGCGACGGCCGTCAATTGCGTGGCGAAAACAAGAAAGCCGCCCGTTAGCAAAGCCACCAGCGCCAGCACGTTCAAATTGACGCGATAGGCCCGCGACAAATTGGAGACGCGCGCGCCTTCGTCGGCCGCTGCTTTAACGATCAAACCGGGCGGGAGTGTTGTTGAAACGGATTTTTGCCATACTTCTACGTCGGTGTTTGGTGCGAGTCGAAGGCGTACCTCCGACACTGCGTCCACCGGTCCAAATCGCGCCTGAATCCATGCAATATCGGCTACGGCAATCAGGTCGTCGGCACGCGCTGCGGGCAGGTCTCCCGCAATGCGAGTGCGCCACGTCGCATCACCGCGCGTGATGGTGACCTCATCACCCGCCTTGCGATTCAAGCGAGTCACCAATGCGCGCGACAAATAAACGCCGTCTTCAAACAGGTTGCCCGGTATGCTCTCGCTTTGACGCGGCAGTAGATCAGGCATGACAGTGGGCGCGCTGAGCACATCGAGGCCGATCAAACGTACCGTCGCGGATTCATTGTCGATCCGCACCCGCGCTTCGATTACTGGTGCTGCGACCAACACCGCCGGGTCGCGTGCGACATGATTCACCACCGTCAAGGGCACGCTCGCAGCGCTGTCACGCGACGCGATGACCGCATCCGGCTCGCCCTGCACGCTCTTCATCGCACGCGAAAAATCGTTCAGCGCTGCTGTGTTGATCAGGTCAATCGCAAAGCCCAGCGCTACGCCCAACGCGATGGCCAGCATCGATAACAGCGTCGCCGTAAAGCGCGTCTGAAACTGCGCCTTGATCAGCCAAAGGGCGAGCGTCACAGGGTCAAACCGTCCGGAGTCAACGTCAACGTGCGGTCGCAGCGCGCCGCGACCTGCGACGAATGGGTCACGATTAGCGCCGCCGTATTTTGCTCGCGACAGCGCTCAAGCAGCAGCGACAACACCTCGTTGGCCGTGCGCGGGTCAAGATTGCCGGTCGGCTCGTCGGCCAATATCAGCTGCGGCTTGTGAACCAGCGCACGCGCAATTGCCACACGCTGAAGTTCACCGCCGGACAACGAAGCGGGCCAACGCGCACCGAAATCCGCGAGTCCCACGCGATCAAGCAAGGTATCAATTCGAGCCGCATGCTCGGCGACTGGGACATGAGTCAACAACAGCGGCACCGCAATATTCTGCGCAACCGTCA
>JBBRGY010000428.1:0-3284 GCA_038223495.1 Burkholderiales bacterium
CAACAATTGGCCTGGACACGCACGAATGGGGCCTCGATCACGGCACGTGGTCGGTGTTGAAACCGATGTTTCCCAATGCCGAGATTCCAGTGGTGCAGCTCAGCATGGACTACGACCGTCCAGCGGCTGAGCACTTCGCGCTGGGCCGCGAACTGGCGGAACTGCGCGAATTGGGCGTTTTGATCGTCGGCAGCGGCAATATCGTGCACAACCTGCGCGCTATGCGCTTTGACGGGCCAGCAGGGCAGACGTACGACTGGGCGGCGGAGTTTGACGCAATCGTCACCGATCATGTCGCGCAGGGTCGTTTAAGCGCTTTGCAGGACTTTCAGAAGCTTGGGCAAATCGCGCAAATGGCGCACCCGACCATTGAGCATTATCTGCCGCTGCTTTATGCGGCGGGTGCCGCAAGTGTTGATCTGAGGAACGACACACCCAAATTTTTCAACGCTGATTTTCAGGGCACGTCGCTGTCGATGCGCTCGGTGATTTGGCGCTAATTTCTCGCTTTTCACGGGCAACGCGTATCGAAAAAAAAGCATCAGCTTTCTCGCAAAAGCCCGCACGCACCGGGGCTAGATAGGTTTTTAGCAAAATATCGATAATCAACCAAATGACGCACTAGCCCCTGACTAATGGGGCTTTCAGCAAAAAGCTGTTAGCTATTCACCAGCGTCGTCAGATCTTGGGCAATTGCCTCGGGGCCGGTTTCATGGCGAATCATCAGGCGAAGTCGGCCTTGCGGGTCAAACGCGTACATCTGCGTCGAGTGATCGACCATGTAGACGGTATCGCTTTTGATTTGCGCTTTTTGATAGATGATCTTGAACTCTTTGGCGGCTGCAGCGGTTTGCTCATCCGTGCCGTATAGCGCGGCGAATGTCGGATTAAACGCCTTCACATATTCGGTCAGGATTTTCGGTTTGTCACGCGCCGGATCGACGGTTACGAAGACCACTTGAACCTTTGCCGCGTCCGCTGGTTTCATCTTTCCTAGCGCGTCGTTCAACGTCGTCATCGTCGTTGGGCAGTAGTCGGGGCAAAACATGTAACCGAAGAAAAAGACGGTGGCTTTCCCTTTGAAACTCTCCAGCGTACGCGGCTCTTGCGTCGCGGAATCGTTCAGCGCCAGCGTTTTTCCGAACGCCGCGCCGGTGATGTCAGTCGCGTTGAATTTGACGGCGGATTTGTCGTTGCTGCACCCGACGAGCGCCAACACGGCAAAAGCCGCAATCGCAAAAAGTCGCACGTTAATGTTTGTGCTCCGAATGATCCTGCATCCCCGGCTTTTGAGCGGTCACCATAACGGTCACCTCGCCCGCTTTTTCGAACTTGAGCTTGAGCGGGAATTTCGTGCCTTCCTTCAATCCATCAGGAATGCCGATCAACATAACGTGATAGCCACCGGGCTTGAGTTCCGCTTTGCCATTGGCTGGAATGTCAAGCGCGTCAATCTCGCGCATTTTCATCACGCCGCCCTCGGTGATCATGCTGTGCATCTGGACTTCTTTAGCCACCGTGCCCGATACGCCAATCAATTTATCCGCTGCGCCCGAGTTGCTAAACGACATAAAGGCGGCCGAATTTTTCACCGCGCCCGGTGTTGCTCGCGCCCACGCGTGATCGATGGTGATTGCGCCGATTTTGGCGTCCTGCGCGAAGGCGGTGGCTGCAAAAGTAGCAGCGAGAAGGAGGAAGATTTTTTTCATAGTGCGATTTTAAGCGCTGCACCGTGCAACGGGATGTACATCGCCGTTTGACATCTCCAATTACCAACGGTTCCCGCGTGCGACGCCTGTACGGCGCGCGATCAGAGCATTAAGTTCAGGCTCTGCGTGTTGAATCGTGAAAGATTCGGAAAAATCGTCGCCAATTCACCCGACGACGCGCCAAGCCACGAAGCGAGCGTGGCAGCGTACGCATCCGACGAGATGGCCGGCAACAAACGCCCCTCGCCCACGTCAGTCGAGGTGTTCAACGCCACCGTCGGAAATGTGCCGGCAAAACGGCCACCGTCGACCGCGCCGCCCAGCACCAAATGATGACCACCCCAACCGTGATCGGAGCCTTGTCCGTTGGAGCGCAGCGTGCGGCCAAAATCGCTCATCGTCATCGTCGTCACATTGTTGGCTACGCCCATTGACGCCGTGGCTCGATAGAACGCGTTAAGCGCGCCGTCGAGCTGACTCAACAGATCAAAGTGCTTGCCGGAAAGCAACGTTTTGTTGCCACTGACCGAGTCGCGACCAAATTGATCGCCGTGATTATCAAAACCGCCGAGCGACACAAAGAAAATTTGCCGCGTCACGCCCAACGCCTGACGCGCTGCGATCATCGCGGCGACCGAGTGCAACTGGGCGGCAAGGCGATTGGTCGTCGGCCAGGTGCCGGGCACGGTGTTCTTGAGCGTGTAGGTGGTGCCTGCCGTGTTGTACATCGCGTCGGTGACAAATGCGCCAACGTCGAGCGACGCTTTGTTCACGCCCGCGTACTGCTGCTCCAGCAAATTCGCGCGCATTTCGTTGTTATTGTTGACGAACACGTCTTGTGGATAGCGGTTCGCGCCGCTGCCCGTCCAGTTCCACGAAATGTCTGCATTCGCCGTTCGCGCGATACGTGATGAGGTATCGATGGTACCGCTCGCATACTTCATCGGCGTGACCGTGTATGACGTGACGACATCGCCTTTCATAAAAATATTGCCACCGCCCAAGCCCGTGGACACGGGCAACAAACCCGAAGACGCGCTCCGAAACACGTCCGCCATTCGCCCGCCCCAGCCCGTGTCCGCCGGAAAGTCTGGACGCATCGTTTGCCAATGCATCTGCATGTCCGAATGCGAGAAGAGTTGCGGCGGCAACGGCACGCTACGGCCCTGATATTGAGCGAGCGTGGTCGGCGTCAACAGTGGTCCCGCGTTAGGCACAATCGCCAGCTTTTTGTCAGTGTTGAACAGCGTGGCAAGATTGGTCATCGCGGGATGCAAACCGAAACTATTCGCGCCCAATCCCGTCGGCGAAATCGGACGCAATGCGCAGAGAGGTAACGCCAATCCATTCGCTTCAGCGAGCCCGCCCCGCGCCAATGCATAGGCGTTGTACTCGCCGGTCGACATCGGTACGATCATGTTTTGGCTGTCATTGCCGCCAAATAGAAAGACGCACACGAGCGCTTTGTAGCCGGATGTGTCCGCGGCGTTGGCCGATGAAATTGAGAGCGGAGGTAGCAGCGGCGCAGCGGCAATGCTGGCAGCTGAGCGGATGAAATGTCTGCGGTCCATAATG
>JBBRGY010000429.1:0-3266 GCA_038223495.1 Burkholderiales bacterium
CAACCTCCGCCGGGTTCGCTATTACGACGCCGCCAACGATCAGGACCTCGTCCTGCTGACCAACCATTTCGACCTTCCGGGCCTGCCGTCGCCGACCTTTACCGCTTCCGGTGGAAGGTGGAATTGTTCTTCAAATGGATCAAGCAGCACCTGCGCATCAAAGCCTTCTACGGCACCTCCGAGAACGCGGTGAAGACGCAAATCTGGATCGCGGTATCGGTTTACGTGCTGATCGCGATCATCAAGAAACGCTTGAAACTAGAGCCCACGCTATACGGTTTGCTACAAGTGATCTCGTTGACGCTGTTCGAGAAAACTACATTGCAAGATGCCCTGCAAGGGGCTACGCCCCTCGAAAACGACCGACCCTCCGCTAACCAGTTGAATTTGTTCGCGTTTTAACCGGACACTAGCGTCGATTTATCGTAAAGTCGACTACCAGTCATACTGAGTTCTAGAACGCGATAAATATCGGCTAACCGCAAAAGCTGATTACGACTTTACAAGACAAATCGCCTTAGTTTTCCCGCCCGAATCGTGACTCGCTCCGTCGCCTTTCAAGTGCGGCGTGCTGCATCACGCCGTCACGGTGCAGCGCTTGTGTCGTTCAACAACGTTTCTACGTCCACCATAATTTCTGCCCAATCATCGCGGTCCTGCGACGGCGATGTGGCGATCCAAATGGCTTTGAGACCGAGCACGCGAAGCGCGGTGGTGACGCGCACCAACACCAGTCGCTTGTGCGCATCTGAAAGTGTTTCGTGAGCGAAAGGCGGCAACCATTGGCGCACCTTCGGGTAGTCGAAAATGTGAACGCCATACGCCAAGGTCGAAATCTCGGTCGCGAACTCGAGCGTGCGCTCTCCTTCCCAATACTTCAGGCTCGCCGGGTAAGCGTTTTCGATTCGAAAGTCTGCGCAGCTAACCCCATTGTTGCCTAGGCGTTGCATCAAATTGACTTGTTGATATTCAGCGCTTGCGCAACTTTAACGATGTAGAAGAAGTGCAACAAGCAGCACACTTGGGCAGGTGACTGCGAGCGTCGCGAGCCCTTTCCAGATGACATGCTTGCTCACTACAAACAGCAATACGGCGAGGGTGAGTGCGATCCCAGGCATGATGAGATAAAGGTAAATGCCTATCTCGCTGCCACCGTCGTTATGGCTTCCGCCTTGATGGCGCAGCGTGCTGATGAGGATGATCAAAAGCCCGACCAGGTCAAGCCCGGTCATGCTCCAGAATAGCCACGTCGTCGTGCTCGCTGTTGAGGCGGACACGGTGCTCATTTAGCGTAAAAATAGTAACAGCCGAACAGCGTTTTCGCGTTCTTTCCGCGCCCGCCTTCCATTAGTAACAGCGTTTTCTTCTCTGCGAATATGTGCTCGCAGCTCCGCGAATCACCCTCTTTGCTGCACTGGCCAATCACCTTGCCGACCTGCGCTTCGAGGCTAGCTTTTACCTTGTCGAACTCTGTGTCCACCATCACCGAAAATCCTACACCCATACCAATGCTGTCGGGATAGACCTCAGTTACGTTGTGCCCGAGAATCGAAACTGATTTGATCGGCGCGAAGCTTGCGCCACCGCCTTTTTGTTTGAAATCTGGCGAAATCTGCCTCCTAAAGTCATCAATCTTGGGAGACGATTTACCCCAATCCAACCATGATTCCTGGCAGGTGGCCAGCTGCATCCAGAGCTTGTCGTTTTCCGCATGTGCGTTTGACACTACGAAAGAAGAGAGCATAAAAATGGTGGCTAGGCGATCAATTTGCATGAGTTATTTTGCGCTTCTGGCGGCTCGTCGGACGATGATGGGAGTAGTTGGAGCGCTCAGGCTTGAGTACGAACGCCCGAAATGAGCAACGCTCAAAGGACGGTCTATTGAAGACTGAATGCTAAGGTTCGTAACCCTACAGTTCGCCTACACCCCGCAACCAAGCACGCCTCCGTGCGAGACACCAGCGTGGTAACGGCCTGCGAAGCTTCACAATCCAGTGCCTTGGCGCGCACGGTTGTCGACGTTTGGATTGCCGGCGCGGTGTCGCCCTGTCTTACCGTCGCGCTGCTTACGTGACTTTGGCACTCGGCTGGGCGGAACGAAACCTCGCGAATGCACGTGATGGGTGCGATGGCTGCGTCTTCTGTTGCTCAGGCGACTAGCGCTAACGCGCACAGTGTGGCGCAATTCGCCGCCGTTGACGCATGGGAAATGTGATGAGAAGTGCGGTCACGGCGGTGCTCGAAATCGGCCACAGCATGCGCTACGGCGGGCGCGTAGGCAGCATCACGGGCGTGTTGTTCTCGCATCTTGCGCTCACCGCGTTAGCGCGCATGATGCTTCTTCGGAAGGAAATAAACAAGTCACCGGGCTTCGCGTCGATCCATTCCTGGTTGCCAGTTGTGGCGTCGGTGCTCGCCGCAGATACGTTGCTATTTGTCGTCAGAAAGACAGCGGCAAACGGTCCGTCGACGAAGACGTGATCTCTGTGTCGCAATTTTCGCTGTACTGGTACGGAATGTCGCTAAGCTCTCAGCTATGAAATCTGCTGACTCTCAATTACTCTCCGGCCGCGTCGCGCTGATTACTGGAGCAAATACAGGCATCGGCCTCGTCACCGCACGCGAGCTGGCTGCTCGTGAGGCGCATGTGTTCGTCGCATGTCGTTCGGTTGAAAAGGGGCAAGCGGCGGTCGATGAAATTCGCAAGACGACGGGCAACCCGCAGGTGGAACTGCTGCCGCTTGACCTTGGCGATTTTGCGTCGGTGCGGCAGTGTGCGCAGACGTTTCTGGCGCGTGATTTGCCACTGCATCTGCTGATCAACAACGCGGGGCTCGCGGGCGCAAAAGGGCTCACCAAATCCGGCTTTGAACTGGCGTTCGGCACCAATCATCTCGGCCCGTTTCTACTCACTCAATTGCTACTGGATCGCATCAAGCAATCGGCACCGGCGCGCATCGTGACCGTTGCCAGCCGCGCGCACACACGCGTTTCCGGAATTAATTTTGACGCCGTGCAAAAGCCCACGGTCAGCAAGGCGGGATTGCCAGAATACGGCGCATCAAAACTGGCCAATGTGCTGTTCAGTGCTGAGCTTGGGCGCCGACTCGTGGGCACGGGCGTGACGACCTACGCGTTGCATCCAGGGGTGGTCGCGTCTGACGTGTGGCGTGAATTACCTCAGCCGTTTCACGCTCTCGCAAAACTGTTCATGATCTCGGTCGAAGAAGGTGCCACGACCACGCTGTATTGCGCGACATCGCCCG
>JBBRGY010000430.1:0-3245 GCA_038223495.1 Burkholderiales bacterium
TTCGGCGCAGCAATCAATGTCATCTTCGGATAGTTTTTCTCACTGACATCGCCCAGTCCCATCAGCAGCGCTGCCTCCAGACGCAGCGCCTCGATGCGCGCCTTGAGATCAGCATCGGCGTTCATCGCGTCAACGCTCTCATAGCCTGTGCGCCCCACGTCCGACGCACGGAACATGACGAGCGGCATACCGTTGTCGATGCAGGTGATTTCAATGCCGTCGATGACGTCGCGTACCTGCCCTGTCGGCAGCAGTCCAGAGCACACTGATCCAGCGGTGTCCAGAAAATTGATCGTGACCGGCGACGACGTGCCGGGCACACCGTCAATGCGCGCGTCACCGGAATAAGCAACGCTTCCCGCTGGCGTCGCCACGGTGATGTCACATTGCATATCGGTGTTGAGCGTGAGCACGCGGGCGGTTGTCGTTTCGCCCTGCGTTTTGATCAAGCCACGTTCAATCGCAAACGGCAGCACGGCGGCCAGCATATTGCCGCAATTGGGCGTGGTGTCGACCGTATCGTTGTCTGGCTGCAACTGGGCGAACAAAAAATCGATGTCGACGCCGGACGTCTTGCCCATGCTGACGATACCGACCTTGCTGGTCAAAGGATGCGCGCCGCCGAGGCCATCGATCTGGCGCTTGTCGGGCGAGCCCATCACGGCCAACAGCACTTTGTCACGCGTGACGATGTCTGACGGCAGGTCCGTATCCAGAAAGAACGGTCCGCGCGAGGTGCCACCGCGCATGAAATAGCAGGGGATTGCAGTTTGCATGGCGCAATTCTGTGCGCTGACGACGTGAATTGGCAGCCTCGCCAACGCCTACCAGATATAACAATTCAGCATAATTGAGCTCGCGCTATTCAAATTGGAGCCTGCGTGGACCTGAAACAGCTGGAATATTTTGTTCGTGTCGCCGATCTCGGTAGTTTCACACGCGCGGCAACTGCGCTTGACGTAGCGCAGCCTGCGTTGAGCCGACAAGTGCGACAACTTGAAGTCGAGCTGAGACAGACGCTATTGGTGCGCAACGGACGTGGCGCGACGCCGACCGAAGCCGGGAAGCTCCTGCTGGAGCACAGCCGAGGCATCCTGCATCAGGTGCAGCGCGCGCGCGAGGAGCTTGGCCGAGTGCGTGGCTCGCTGGCCGGGCGCGTGGCCATCGGTTTGCCGACGAGTCTGTCGCGGGTACTCGCGGTGCCCTTGACGCGACGTTTCCGCCAGCAGATGCCCGACGCCGCCATTTCGATCAGCGAAGGGCTCTCCACCGCCTTGCAGGACGGGCTGTTCAGCGGTCGACTGGACGTTGCTGTGCTCTACAACGCTCAGCCGGCGCAGGAAATTGACCTGTCGCTGCTCACCGAGGAAGAGCTGGTGTTGGTCGCGCCACGGGCGCAAGGCAGGACCGACGATGTACCCACGCCGCCGCTTCCATTGCAAGCGCTGGCCAACATCCCGCTGGTGATTCCAAGTCGGCCCAATGCGATCCGCATGCATGTCGAGAGCGCGATGGCGAGCATCGGCTGCCGTCCCACTATCGCGCTCGAAATCGACGGCGTATCGGCGATTCTGGATCTCGTGGCAGACGGCGCAGGCAGCGCGCTGCTATCACGCAACGCGGTCGCCAGCTCGATCAAGCCATCAGCGTTTTCGATGCGCGCTATCTGCGACCCACCGCTGCGCACGCGCTTATCGATTGCCATCAGCGCGCTACGGCCGACCACGTTGACGCAGAAGGCGACGATCACCTTACTGACAGAGATGATCCGCGATCTCATTCCGCCTGCGCCAGCATCCACAGCTGCTTCAGCGCCGCCTGAAAAGTGACTTACGCGGTATTTTTTGTCTAACGGCTTTTCACTGGAATTCCTATTTCATAGGGGCTAAGCGCGATAAACGACTAATCTCGACATTAGACGTTTCAGGCATTTATCCCCTATGAAATATGGTGTTCAGCGAAAAGTTGTCGCTCAAATAACACCACTATTCAGCCCATTCGCCTTTTCGAGCACACCATTCTGAAGCAGCGCAAAGCGGGTCACTCAGAACATCCGCATATCGGGCGACCAGAAATGCCGAACCGCTATATCTGATAGCCGTTGCAAGCACTGTCGTTTGCTGGCCGTCGCAGACAGAATACCGCCGTAGGAACCCCGAGCCCGGCGCGTTCAACGCGTCTCGCCGCTTCGGTTCATCGCTCGTTCGATTTGCTCGACCAAGACACTTACAAAACACAGGAGGCCCCGCTATGTCCCACCCTTTCGCCCGTCTTTGCACGGCCGTCTCTGCCGCCATTCCGCTAGCGCTGTTTGCTACAGGTGCCGCCGCTCAGGACGTCACGCTCAAGGTTCATCACTTCCTTCCCGCCGGTTCGGCCGCGCAGAAGATGTTCATTCAGCCGTGGTGTGATCGCATCGCGAAAGACTCGAACAACAAAATGAAGTGCCAGATTTACCCGTCGATGCAATTGGGTGGCACGCCGCCACAACTGGTCGATCAGGTGCGCGACGGCACGGTTGACGTCATCTGGACATTGCCCGGATATACGGCTGGCCGCTATCCACTGACCGAAGTGTTTGAACTGCCGTTCATGATGACGGAGCCAGAGGCGACCAGCAAAGCCCTGTGGGATTACATCGCGCAATACGCGCCCAATGAGTTCAAAGATTTCAAACTGATTGCCACTCACGTGCACGGCCCCGGCGTTTTTCACATGGTTAAGCAACCGGTCAGAACGATGGCCGACTTGAAGGGCCTAAAGCTGCGCGCGCCGACGCGCCAGACCAACAAATTCCTTGCCGCGCTCGGTGCCACGCCGGTTGCGATGCCTGTTCCGGCAGTCGGCGAAGCGCTGGCCAAAGGCGTGATTGACGGAGCAGTCGTTCCGTACGAGGTCGTGCCTTCGGTGAAGATTCAGGAGCTGGTGAAATTTCACTCAGAGACCGATCCGGCAGAGAACGCCTTTTATACGTCGACCTTCATCTTTGCGATGAACAAAGCGAAATACGACAGCCTTCCAGCGGATTTGAAAAAAGTGATTGACGCTAACAGCGGTCGCGAATTCTCCGGGCAAATTGGCAAAGTATTCCTTGCCGCCGATGCCGACGGAAAAAAGACTGCGATGAAAAACACCTTCAACGTAATCCCGAAATCGGAGCTTCAAAACTGGAAAACGGCCGGACAACCGCTGATCGATCAGTGGGGGGCCGACGTCACTGCCAAGGGCGCCAATGGCAAGCAATT
>JBBRGY010000431.1:0-3238 GCA_038223495.1 Burkholderiales bacterium
GGCAACTTTCTCGGTGGTGCGATTGTCGCGGGATACCACGCCATGTGGGGAGGTGTGGCGGGCACCACAGCGGCACTTTCTGTCGATGCTGGCGACTGGACCGCACAGCCCACCAACACCCGCGATGCACTCGCCACTGGGGCGATTGATGCGATGGTTGGTGCCATCGAACACGGCCATCAGCGGCTGAGCCTGCGCCTGCGTGAGCGGGGCGTCGTACCAGTGCCGCGAATCGTGCTCACGGGGGGCAGCGCGTATCGCCTGCTGCAACATCTCGCCGACGGCAACACGGTGATCGATTCGCTGGTGCTGGAGGGTGTGCGCTTGCTGGCAAAATCGAGCATTGAGTGTGTCGGGTCGGGCGAATGAAGAAGCTGCTGGTGTTGTTGTTGCTCGCGAACGCAGCACTGTTTAGCTATGCGTATTTCGACGGCATGAACGCGAACGCGCAGGCCAACGCTGAGCGCTACAAACCGATCAACGCTGATGCCGTGAAGTCATTGACCGCGCAACAGATGTCGAAACTGGGTCCTGCCAAAGTTGCACAGCTCACGCTCGCTTGCGCCGAGTGGGGGCCGCTTTCAGAGACGGATCGCGCGCGCGCCGGCAAATTGCTGGAGCCACTGGTGTTGGGGCGTACGCTCTTGTCGCGCAGTGTGGAGGTTCAGGCGGAGCACTGGGTCTACATTCCGCCAAAAGCCAATCGTGCCGCGGCTGATCGTGCATTCGCTGATCTCAAGCGGCTCAACGTTGCGGGCAGTAGTGTCGTGCTTGAGCCAGGAGAATGGAATTTCGCCATTTCGTTTGGCGTTTTTAGAACTAAAGCGGAAGCGGACGAGCGCCTCGCCGCTATTCGCGCCAAAGGTGTGAAGACCGCTACCTACCGTCAACGCCAACAAACACTGTTGATGACTGCGCTCGTGCTGCGCGAGCCCACACAGACGACGGTCAGCAAGCTTGAAGAACTCAGTTTGCAGATTCCCGGCACGTCAGTCACCACCGGTGCGTGCCCAGAAATCAAGTGATGACTCACCACATTCGATCCGCTACCTCTGCTCAGGATATGGAGCATGCGCGCGTGCTCATGCGCAACTATGCGCTATGGACCGGAATCGATTTGTGCTTCCAGAATTTTGAAGAGGAGCTAGCCGCTTTGCCCGGAAAATACAGCGCGCCCGCAGGTGGTTTGTGGCTGGCGGATCTGGACTCATCGGCAACACCGTTAGGTGTCGTAGCCGTCCGCGCACTTGCCGATTCAACCTGTGAATTGAAGCGTCTTTGGGTTGAGCCAGCCGCCAAAGGCAAGGGACTCGGACGTGATCTCGCGCGCACCGCCATCGCGTTTGCTCGCAGCGCGGGTTACGAGGACATGAAGCTCGATACCCTGAAAACTCGTATGCCCGCTGCAATCGCGCTGTACCGCTCGCTCGGTTTTGTCGATGCTGTGCCGTACACCCATAATCCCGAGCCGGACGCGCTCTTCATGACATTGAAATTGAGCTAGAAGATGGACAGGAACGTTGATTACATCGTCGTCGGTGCTGGCACCGCAGGTTGCGTATTAGCGAACCGGCTGTCCGAGGATGCTCGCAATTCGGTGTGCTTGCTGGAAGCCGGCCCGAAAGACAACTACCTGTGGATTCACATCCCGATTGGTTACGCCAAAACGATGTTCCACCCCGTCTACAACTACGGCTATTACACCGAGCCAGAACCCAACATGAACGGTCGCAAGGTCTATTGGCCGCGCGGTCGTGGGCTCGGCGGATCGTCGTCGATCAACGGGCTGATCTATATCCGCGGCCAGTCCGCCGACTATGACCGCTGGAGCGCGGCGGGCAACAACGGCTGGAGCTGGAAAGAAGTGCTGCCGTACTTCATCAAGAGCGAGCACAACAGCGACAAGCGCATGCTTGCCAACGGCACACACGGTCAGGGTGGCCCGCTTTGGGGCACATCCATTCCTGAGCCACATCCGGTGATGGACGCCATCATTGCGGGTGGCGAAGAGCTCGGCGTGCCGCGCACGATGGATTTCAACAGCGGTGACCAGACCGGCGTCGGCTACTACCAGTTGTTCACCAAAAATGGCTGGCGCTGTTCGACGGCGGTTGCCTACCTTCGTCCCGCGCAAAAGCGCAAAAATTTGCGCACGGAAGTGAACGCGCAGGCCACGCGCGTTTTGTTTGAAGGCACACGTGCGGTTGGCGTCGAATACATGCAGTATGGCAAGAAAGTCACGCTGCGCGCGAACAAAGAAGTGCTACTCACTGCGGGTGCGCTGCAAAGCCCGCAATTGCTAATGCTGTCAGGTGTCGGCCCGCGCGAACACCTGCACGCACACGGTGTGCCGGTGCTGCACGACCTGCCAGGCGTCGGACAAAATCTGCAAGACCATTTGCAATTGCGTCTGCTGTTCAAAGTCAAAAAACCGATCACCACCAACGATGATTTGAAGAGCAACTGGCGCAAATTTTTAATGGGTTGGGACTGGCTCACGCGGCGCGCTGGTCCGCTCGCGATCGGTATCAATCACGGTGGCATGTTTACTAAAGTGCTGCCCGAATCCGTAACGCCAGATATTCAATTTCATTTTGCCGCCCTGTCGGCTGAGATGGCGGGCGCAGCGACGCATCCATGGAGTGGTTGCACGTTTTCGGTCTGCCAGTTGAGGCCCGAATCGCGCGGCCATGTGGCGCTGAAATCAGCTGATCCGTTGGCAGCACCCCTGATGTTCGCCAACTATCTGTCGCACGAAACGGATGTCCGATGCGCTATTGAGTCCGTCCGCTTCGCGCGCAAGTTGGCCGCTACCAGAGCGATGAGTGATTTGATTGGCGAGGAATATCGCCCTAGCGCCGCCGTGCAAACCGACGACGAAGTTCTTGAGTTCGCACGCAATTTTGGCGCGACGATTTTTCATCCGAGTGGAACCTGCAAGATGGCACCCGACAGCGACCCGATGGGCGTCGTCGATAACCGGTTGCGCGTTCGCGGCGTGACAGGATTGCGCGTGATTGACTGCTCCGTCATGCCTACGCTAATCTCTGGCAACACGAATGCGCCTGTCGTCATGATGGCCGAAAAAGCGGCCGACATGATCAAAACTGACGCGATGCACGCATGAGTGAATACACCGCAATCATCGAATGGCAGCGGGGCGAGCAGGATTTCGCCGGCAATCGTTACAGCCGCAAACATACGTTGCGTTTTGACGGTGGTACGGAAGTGCCCGGCT
>JBBRGY010000432.1:0-3229 GCA_038223495.1 Burkholderiales bacterium
GTTGCGAATTTTCACACGCTAACCACTGAGCGATAGAGCGAGATTCCAATTGCAGTCAACCCGAGCGACGCAACCAGATGCAGTGCAGCGAGACCGATGCCGCGCAGAAGCTGGCCGTCAACCAGCAACGTCGTCACCTCGCCACTAAACGCCGAAAACGTCGTCAGTGCGCCGAGAAATCCCGTGACAAAAAAAAGCCGCCACAAAGGCGACATATCGGTGCGCGCAGTGAAATGCGCTATCGCCAGACCAATGAGTAAACCACCCATCGCGTTTGCTGCAAACGTGCCCCAGGGCAACCAACTGCGCCCATTGAGCGCCAACCCGAGCGCGTAGCGTGCCCAGGCACCGAGCACTGCACCAACACCGATGGCAGCCAGCGTCGCTCCCATCAGCGGACAAATCCCAACGCCGCAGTCCACACGGCGTCCACCACCTCACGCTGCGCGCCGCGTTCACGGTACAGGCGTATTTCCATCGTGCCCGTCCAGTGCGCGTCACCGCCGCGTGCGAGGCGTTTGCCTTTGACTTCACGCACCACTGCACTCTCGGGCAACCAGGCAAGCCCGTGGCCCTCAAGCGCCATGACTTTGAGCGCCTCGGACATGTCGTTTTCGTAAACGCAATCGAGATGCGCCCTGAGCGGCGATTGCTGAAGAATCAGCTCCACCATGCGCCCGAGATAAGCCTGCGGCGTGTACGACAGATAGGGAATCTTTTTTGCGTCACTGCCGGGCAGTGCAAACAGCGCGCGGCCTTCGCTATCCGCTTTCGAAAACGGCGCAATCGTCTCGGTGCCGAGAACGATCATTTCGTAGCGTGATTCGTCGAGCTGCACGGGCTGGTTGGTGTGGTGATAGCACAGCAACAAATCACAATTGCCCTCGACGAGACTCATCACGGCGTCATGCACGTTGGCCGCTAAGAGTTTCGCCTTCACGCGACCGAGCTTTTTCTCAAGCACATTCAACCAGGTCGGAAAAAACGTCAGCGACAGGGTGTGCGGAGCAGCGAACAAAATCGTGTCGGTCGGCGCGCTTTGCAAACCGCGAGCGATTGCCCTCGCATCAATCGCCTGCCGCACGATCTCGGCAGCGCGTTCGCGAAATTGCTCGCCGACCTTGGTCATTTTGGTGGGATAACTGGTGCGGTCAATCAGCTCCGCGCCCAACCACTGTTCCAGCGCCCGAATGCGCCGCGAGAAAGCCGGTTGGGTGACATACCGCAACTCCGCCGCCCGTGAAAAACTGCCCGTTTCGGCCAGTTGCAGAAAGTCTTCAACCCACTTTAGTTCCATATGTCGAGTGTAGCTAAAACTATGCAAGAACGGTATACGCCGGACATTAATCAGATACAACTTTTTGCTGTATCCCAATTTATACAGGGGCTAGCAACCGTAAAGTCATAAAGTCGATAACACGTAATTATGCGCTTTAGCCCCTATAAAACGGTCGTTTCAGCGCAAAGCCAAACGCATACTTTGTTCCATTGTGCCTAATTTAGCTGACTATAAAATTCGGAACAGCCATCTAGTATTTCGGACTTCTTTTGACTTTTTGATTAACGGACGGGCGGAAAGTAACGGGAGACGAAAAACCATAAAACACACAGCGGAACTGCACTACGCCGCTGCCTCGATTCGGTTACGTCCGCCGTGTTTGGCGCGGTACAGCGCCTGATCGGCGCGTTCCATCAGGTCTCGCAGACTCGCCAGCGCGGTGCCGGCCGCAGCAACGCCGATGCTCACCGTATGTTGTCGGCTGTGACCCAGCGCGGCTGTTTCGAGATTGAAAGCTTTACGCAGCGTCTCTGCGCTTGTCTGCGCTGCGGCCAGGTCAGACTGCGGCAAAAGCGCACAAAACTCCTCCCCGCCCAATCGCGCCAGCACCGCATTCGCAGGAAAATTCGCCTGCGCACATCGCGCCAGCAAACCGATCACGCGGTCACCCTGGTCATGACCGAAGTCATCGTTCACAGCTTTGAAATGATCAAGATCGAGCATGAGTAGGCTCGCATTGGTGACTACTGATGCGCCGGCAGCCGCGTTCAACCCACGTCGATTGAACAGCCCGGTGAGCGCGTCGCGCGATGCGAGCGAGCGCAACTCTTGTTCAAGCTCGTCCATCAACACGAGCACCATGCCGATCAACAGAAACAGACGCCCCACCAGCCCAACCGAATAAGAGATAAATGCCGTGCGCGGTGAGCCGCCACGCGGAATCACGGCAGGCCCGGCACTCATAGCCTGAATGGTGTCCAGAGCGCGAAGTAAAAAGACGAACGCCATCATCAGCAAACCCAGGACCATAATGCCGTGCGAGATCCGAAACTGGGCGTGTCGAACGCCTGCACTACGAGGACGTAGCGCCGAACCAGCCAGCATGACCCACGCGTGCCACGAGCAAATCATGGCAATTGCCACGGCAACCATGAGCACACGAACGCCGATACTCGGCACGACGAAAGTGAAGTAATAGAGCGCAGGCGTAGCCAGTGCGACCGCCGCGTAAATCCATTGAATTGGAAACTTCAGGTGATAGCGATATTCAAAAGTACCGCGTGCGCTCAGGAGTGGCCCAACGATAAACAGCACGCCCGACACCACGTAACCGAAAAACTCCGGTATCACTTCTTGTGCAGTGTTGAGAACGATGGCAATTGCTGCAATCAGCGTGCTCCAGAGCCACAGCGTCGCTCCGCGAATGCGACCTGCCTGCCGCATGGCTAGCAGCAACATGATCGCCATGAATAAAAACAGTGTTGCCGCAACGTAGCCGAGCAGCTTGATGTCGGAACTCATCGAAGGTCTGAATTTGATGCTTTGCCAGAGTCTACAGGTGCGCGCTTCCAGACGATGCTGCCTTATGGCAAACAATCGTGGTGACAGACGCTCTTTAGTTCCGTTGGTGAAATCCCTACATCCGTTACGACCGATCAGCGCCGATAATGCGCTGAAGGGAAGGTGCCAACGCATTGTGTCGCGGCACGAGCAATCTGGAGGCCACCATGCAAAATTTCATCCGTCGTGCTGTCGTCGTCGCAATCGCTTCATTCGCGTTGCTGGGAGCAGCCTCGGCTCAGTACCCAAACAAGCCGATCAAGTGGATCGTGCCGTACCCACCGGCAGGCACCACCGACGTGCTAGCGCGCATCGTTGCGCAATGGCTAACTGAAAATATCGGGCAACCTGTAATCGTCGAAAACAAAGCGGGCGGTGGCAATAACATTG
>JBBRGY010000433.1:0-3216 GCA_038223495.1 Burkholderiales bacterium
GGTCGACCAATCCGTGCCGCTCGCTAAATGCGGCACGGGTGAGAGCACATAAAACGCGTCGCATCCCGGCAACAGCGTGGCGGACAGCGCCTCGCACAAGGCGTTCTGATAGCGCGCCGCCTCGGTCGACCAATCCGTGCCGCTCGCTAAATGCGGCACGGGTGAGAGCACATAAAACGCGTCGCATCCCGGCGGCGCGAGCGACGGATCGGTGGCGGTGGGGCGATGCAAATACAAACTGAAATCATCAGCCAATTTTTTGTGTTTGAAAATGTCTTGCAGCAGTTCGCGATAACGCGGGCCGAGCAAAATCGTGTGATGGGCTACGTCTTCATATTGCCGCTTGGTGCCGAAATACCACACGAACAAGCTCATGGAATAGCGCGCCTTTTGCAGACGAGAATCCGTCCAGCGTTTGCGTGCTTTCGCAGGAAGTAGATGTTTGTAAGTCCACGCAGAATCCGCGTTCGAAACAACGATATCAGCCGCAATTACTTCGCCGGATTTGAGTTTTACTCCGGTGGCGGTTTGTCCATCAAGCGTAATGTGATCGACTTCGGAATTGCAGCGTAGGCTGCCGCCCTGCGACTCAATAAGACCCACCAATCCTGTCACCAATTGGCCCGTACCGCCCATCGCAAAATGCACGCCCCATCGACGTTCAAGGTGCGCGATGAGGCAATAAATCGACGTCGTAGAAAACGGATTGCCGCCGACCAACAAAGGATGAAACGAGAGCACTGTGCGCAGCCGCTCATCCTTCACATAACTCGCAACGAGCCCATAAACCGTGAGGTAGCTTTTGAGCTTAACCATCTGCGGCACGATCTTCGCCATGGTCGTCCAGTCGTCGAAAGAAACGTGTCCAAGCTGCTCGAATCCAATGCGAAACGTTTCCTCAGACGCCTTCATGTAGCGCTCATAGCCGTCGACATCATCAGGCGACAGGCGTGCGACTTCGGCACGCATTTCAGCGGCGTCGCCCGTGTAATCGAACGTCACGCCATCATCAAACCGGATGCGATAGAACGGCGTAACTGCGCGCAACTCGACATCGTCCGAGAGCGTTTTTCCGCAAAGTTTCCACAAGTCTTCGAACAGAAAAGGTGCGGTAACGATGGTGGGGCCAGCGTCGAAGGTAAAGCCATCCTGACGGTAAACGTAAGCGCGGCCGCCTGGGGCATCGAGCTTTTCCAACACCGTCACGCGATAACCGCGCGCGCCTAGACGGACGGCCGCCGCGAGGCCGCCGAAGCCACTACCGATGACGACGGCGTGGGGCCGAGCGTCCGTCATTTGCATTTGGGCCTGACTACTCAATGATGACTTCCAATTTCAAATTACTTTCAATCGCAGAAAACACTCGTTCGGGTGCTTCCTCATGCGCAAGGTGCCCGAGGCTGGGCAGACGCGTCACCGATGCGCCTGGTAGCAGCATTTTCACCCGATCGGCCTCTGACGCTGGCACCGTTCGGTCGTTGTTACCAACGATGAGATGAAGCGGCGTTTTCAGTCGCGGTAAATCTCGTTGCAACGCGCCAAGGTCCCAATGTGCCATCATTTTTAGCGCTGCGGACGCGTGCGAAGAATGCCGCATCAACTCGCCGTAACAAGCGACCGTTTCATCATCGATCTTTGAGCCCGTCCCGCGCAGCAATCGTTCGGTGACCGCAGGGTCTCCCGCACGCCACGAAAACAACCGCGGCACCAAAGAATTAGCGGCCAGCAACTTTGCGAGCGGTGAAAAAATATGCCCCGGCAAGCCTTGCAACGGCAGCAACGCACCGTTAATTGAAACAATAGCGTCTGGCTCGGCGAGGCCATCAAGGCTCATACGCGCGGCAATCGCAGCGCCCGCCGAGTGCCCGATGATGACGTGCGGCTTGGTAGCAAGTTTGGACAACAGCGTTGCGATCAATGCAGAAAATGCAGGCAACGAATGATCGCCATCGGGTGGCGCGCTAGCGAAACCATGCCCTGGCAGATCAGGTGCGATGACCTGATAGTGCGCTGCCAGTAGCGGCGCTAAACCTCGCCACGAATGCGTCGCAGCACCTGTGCCGTGCAGCAGCAAAACAGCGGGCGAATTCGAGTCACCCATGACCTGAACATGCCAGCGCATGCCGCCCGTTTCGACAAATCGACTCGATTCACGATGCGGCCAAAGGAGGCCGCTAGTGCTCCACTGCGGAACGTTCACGGATTCTTCGCCATCTTGGCACGTTCGGCGCGAACAGCAGCCGAAATCACAGGCGCAGCAGCGTATGGCAGGCCGAGATATCGCCCGCGCATCGCCTCGGCCAACATCTTCGCCGCTTCTTGCGGTTGTGGCGACGTGTCGATCATCAACGTTGTGTAACCGCCAGCGCGCAACCGCTTCGCGGCGTCGAGCGCATCAAGCGCTGCTTGAGGCCGACCCGGCGTGCCGTCGCGAGCGATGTTGGCGCGACCGTCAGTCAAGAAAACAATCGTGGTCGTCATGCCGCGACGACGAGCCGCCTCAGCGATTGCCACGGCTTGATCGATGCCCGAGGCGAGCGGTGTACCGCCCCCGCCGGGCAAGGCGGTGAGCGAGCGTTTGGCGCGCACCAGAGATCGTGTGGGCGGCAGCAGAACATCCGCGATCTTGCCGCGAAAGCTCACGAGCGCGACTTGGTCTCGGCGGATGTAGCACTCTGCAAGCAACAACTCCACTGCACCCTTTGCCTCAGCAAGTCGGTGCAGCGCAGCAGAGCCGGACGCGTCGACGGCAAACACAGTGAGCGTTTCGCTACGGAAAGCTCTTCGCGCGACATGCCAGTCGTCGCGCTCAACGAGCAATTTTGGCGACAACACAGTTCCCACCAGCGCGCGGCGCGCCCGTAATTCGCGCCGAACTGCCTGCCACGGCGCTGCGGCTCGGACCGTGGCGAGCACATGCACCCTGCCCCCGTGCCGCGCGTCGCCACGGCGAGGCGCTAATGGTCGGCCACGTTGCTGCGAAAGGCGCTCGCGACCGTAACGGCCCTGCGCACCTTTTGCCATATTGTTTCCACCCAACTGCTCGGCTAACTGCCGCAGCAGCGTCGCGCTCAACGCCGCGCGCGAAGCTTCAACCATCCGATCGGACATCGCTGAATCGTCAGGCTGATTTTCTGAATCGGACGCGCTGTCAGTGCGTGCGTCTTGATCTTCAGTTTCGGACGAGGACTGCTCTTGCTGCGGCGGTGGCGGTGA
>JBBRGY010000434.1:0-3215 GCA_038223495.1 Burkholderiales bacterium
GAAACTCCTCGATGTCGAGGTGCCAAGTCTCGAGGTAGGAGCACACCGCCCCTTTGCGCTTGCCGCCCTGATTCACGGCGACCGCGGTGTCGTTCACGACTTTGAGGAACGGCACGACGCCTTGTGATTCGCCGTTCGTGCCTTTGATGTGCGAACCCATGGCGCGAACGGGTGTCCAGTCGTTACCAAGCCCACCCGCAAATTTAGATAGCAGTGCGTTTTCTTTGATGGCTTCGTAGATGCCGTCGAGGTCGTCGGCTACCGTCGTGAGATAGCAGGACGAAAGCTGCGAACGATGCGTTGCGGAATTAAATAGCGTGGGCGTGCTCGACATGAAGTCAAAGCTCGATAGGAGTTGATAGAACTCAACGGCGCGCGCTTCGCGATCCGCCTCGTTCAGGGCCAAGCCCATGGCGACACGCATGAAGAACGCTTGTGGCAACTCGAAGCGACGTTCCGCACCTGCCGCATTGCTCTCGCGATCAATCAGGAAGTATCGGTCATACAGCGTTTGCAGGCCGAGAAAGCCAAATTTGAAGTCGCGCGTGTGATCAAGCGCAGCACCGAGCTTGTCTAGATCGTAGCTGGCCAGCTCCGGGTTTAAGAGGCCAATTTTGATGCCGTGCTTGATGAACTTTGGAAAGTACTCGCGGTACTTGGTGGCCATATCGGCTTGCAAGGTCTCTTCGCCGAGGATTTCGTGTCGAATCGAATCGAGTAGCAGACGTGCGGTAACAAAGCTGTACGCCGGATCCTTCTCGATGTACTGACGCGCCGCAAGCACGACGCATTTGCGTACTTCTTTTGCCGATACGCCGTCGTACAAATCTTTAAGCGTAGCCTTCAAAATCACATCCGCATCAGCCGCACCGTGCAGTCCGTCACACGACGAAATGATCAGTTGGCGCAGACGCAACAGGTCGAGCGGTTTGCGTACGCCGTCTTCAACCACATGCAGGATTGATTCCTGGTCGGCGTCTTTGGCTTTGACTTGCGCGGCACGCTCCTGCGTGCGCTTTTCGCGATAGAGCACGTACGCGCGAGCGACCTCATGCTCCCCCGAGCGCATCAGCGCGAGCTCAACCTGATCCTGAATTTCTTCGATGTGGATCGCGCCGCCTTCGGGCTTGACGCGCATCAATGCGCCCATCACCGCGTCGGTCAGTTGCTGAGTAAGCTCTCGAGCGCGCGCCGAAGCAGCGCTCTGGTTGCCGTGGGCCGCGAGATAGGCCTTGGTCATGGCCACGGTGATCTTCGACGGCTCAAAGCTCACCACCGAGCCGTTGCGACGTATCACTTTGTAGAGCGAAGCCCGACCCGATTCAGGGGTGGCAGCTGAACTCCCGGAAACTAAACCAAGTACGGCGGGATTCAAAAGGGTGCCACCGGTCTGGGCGGATACGGACTCGAGCATGTATGCATCTCCAAAAAACTGTTCTAACTATTCTGTGTATCTGTGCAGGTGGCGGAGCGGTATGGCGAGTGGCTCATGGCGCAGTTGAAAGCCACGGCAATTGCGGCTGGCTTTCAATTTAAAGTTTCCAGTTGCATCGTGGTGCACTCCCCATATTGCCGATCCTTCGTCGGAGCTTCCAACCCTGCGTCTTCAGCGGCCTAACGCATAAGGCGGGCTCTCTCCCCCAATCTCGTTTACGTCGCTACTTTTTGTGCCACACCGACAGTGCCATGCAGAAAACGTAGCAACACAAATAAATCAAATTGAGGAAAGGTGTGAAGGATACGACCAACAACATCTAGTGGTCAAGTGACTTATGGACCACAACATATTGGGGTTATTGTGGCAGTTTCATGGCTCAATCGGACGCGAATTTACGCACGCCTTATGCAATAAGGCTCTGGCGTGGGGTCGATAAAAACACCCACAGCTTTTCACGGCTTTTGCCGGAGTTTTCCACAGACTTCTACCGACCAATTATTGTTGGGCACGAAGAAAAAGTTGTTGCCCAGCGACAACGACGGCGCTTTCTCCGGGTTTCAAGCGCACGGAAAATTTGCCGGTCAAGCTGCCAAACGCGGGGAGCACGAGCCCGTGCGCATGCTGCCAAAAGCAGGGTAAAGTAATCGCTTCGCGCGACGTCTGCATGCGCAGCGCAGGATGTAAATGCCCCGCTAATTCAAAGCCAGCGCCAAGCGCCACATTGGGCTCGTGGCAGCAGTTAAACGGTCCCAGTGCATACGGTTCTGCCACCGCGTTAAGCCCCCACTCGGCGGGCGCTTCGCCAGCATGACGATCATGATTCCCGCGCACCAGCAACATTTCAACGTCACTATGTTGCGCTCGGAAGGTTCTGAAATTGTGATCTAGTGCGGTTGTGTAGCTGGTTTCGGTGTGCACTAGATCGCCAAGAATGACGAAGCGTTTCGCTCTATGGAAAATTAACAATTGTGAAAGCCGATCCAGATCAAAGCTGGAGTGACCGCTGGGCATGGGCACGCCTGCCGCACGAAAGCTTGCGGCCTTGCCCAGATGCACGTCCGCGACGAACAATGTGCGCTCTCGCGGCCAGAAGAGGGCATGTTCAGGCAGACAGATCAACTGTTCGCCATGCGTTTCGATCAGCACGCGGCAAGCGCCTTTTGCAACATTGGCCAAAATTTTGCGGGCGCTGTTCGTGACACGCGAACGGTAGGCGTTTGGTGCCAGAGCGCGCAGCGATTCACAGCCCCAGCAATATCAGCGGCCAACGACTCCGTCGCCGTCACACCGTCTTCGAGATGCAATGCGCGTACCTCGAATAGTTTGTCAGCGCGATGCGCCTTGGCGTCGACTCGACCTACCAACTCGCCACGCACAAGAATGGGCAGCGTGAAATAACCGTATTTGCGCTTTGCCTCGGGCGTGTAGCACTCAATGCGGTAGTCGAAATTAAACATCTTGAGTACACGTTCGCGATCCCAAACCAGCGGATCGAACGGTGAGAGCAGAGAGCAACGAGTGGGGCGTAACTTGCCGTTTTGCGCCGCTTTCAGTGCATTTGCATGGTCGGGATGAACGTACGCCGGCCACGGCCAATCAGCTACTCGTACGCGCAGCAACTGGCCGGTTTCAACCAATGATTCTGGGTGAGGACTCGGCTCTTTACCGGCATGACGGAAATAGTCCCAGATCCAACACGCAGTTGCCAGTCACATCGATTTGACGGCCGCCAATGTCCACGCAAACTCCACTGCATCGCTGCTTGGCAACGCTTCAT
>JBBRGY010000435.1:0-3211 GCA_038223495.1 Burkholderiales bacterium
GCTGACGTCCCCAACATCCTGTCTTATCCGCTGCTGCCGCTACGCGACGTTGTCGTGTTTCCGCATATGGTCATCCCGCTGTTCGTGGGGCGTCCAAAGTCCATCAAAGCGCTCGAAGTCGCGATGGAAAGTGGCAAGCACATCCTTCTAGTTGCTCAAAAATCCGCTGCCAAGGACGATCCCTCACCTGAGGACTTGTACGACACTGGCTGCGTCGCCACGGTTTTGCAAATGCTCAAACTGCCGGACGGCACAGTCAAGGTATTGGTCGAAGGACTGCACCGTGCACTGTTGACCGCGCTGACCAATAACGGTGAATTCTTCTCTGCTGAAGCGCAGCCTATCGCGTCCAGCGAAGAGGGCCCCGCAGAGGTCGAGGCGCTGCGCCGCGCGTTGCTGGCGAACTTTGATCAGTTCGTGAAGCTGAACAAAAAAATCCCGGCTGAAATTCTCACGTCTATGGCAGGCATTGATGATGGGGGTCGACTGGCTGACTCCATCGCTGCGCACCTTCCGTTGAAACTTGAGCAGAAACAGGAAGTGCTTGAACTGCCATCCGTTGCCAAACGGATTGAGCATTTGATGGGCTTGATTGAGGCGGAAATTGATATTCTGCAAGTCGAAAAACGCATACGTGGCCGTGTCAAGCGCCAGATGGAAAAGAGCCAGCGCGAGTACTACTTGAACGAGCAGGTTAAGGCCATTCAGAAAGAATTGGGCGACGGCGAAGATCAGGCTGAGATTGAAGAGATCTCAAAGAAAATTAAAGCCGCTGGCATGCCGAAAGAGGCATTGGACAAGGCTGAAGCCGAGCTGAAAAAACTCAAGATGATGTCGCCGATGTCGGCGGAAGCAACCGTCATTCGCAACTATCTTGATGTGCTGACGGGTTTGCCGTGGAAGAAAAAGAGCAAAGTATCCAAGGACTTGAACCGTGCTATCGATATCCTCGAAGCAGATCATTACGGCCTCGAAAAAGTCAAAGAACGCATCACAGAATATCTCGCTGTGCACCAGCGCGTTGACAAGGTCAAGGCGCCGATTCTTTGCCTCGTGGGCCCGCCGGGCGTCGGTAAAACTTCGCTCGGGCAATCGATCGCTCGCGCGACCAATCGTAAATACGTGCGTATGTCGCTCGGTGGTGTGCGTGACGAATCAGAAATTCGTGGGCATCGCCGAACGTACATCGGCTCGCTTCCAGGCAAAGTGTTGACTAATTTGTCAAAAGTCGGAGTCCGCAATCCGCTGTTTCTCCTCGACGAAATCGACAAGATGGGTCAGGACTTCCGCGGCGACCCTGCGTCTGCGCTGCTTGAGGTGTTGGATCCCGAACAGAATCACACGTTCTCTGACCATTACGTTGAGGTCGACTTCGATCTCTCGGACGTCATGTTCGTCGCGACCGCAAACAGCTACAACTTGCCTGCGCCGTTGCTTGATCGGATGGAAGTCATTCGCCTTTCCGGCTACACCGAAGACGAAAAAGTAAAAATTGCGCAGAAGTATTTGCTGCCCAAGCAGATTAAAAACAATGGCGTAAAGCCTGGTGAAATTGACGTAACAGAAGACGCGATTCGCGACATCGTTCGTTACTACACGCGAGAGGCTGGTGTGAGATCGCTTGAGCGTGAAATCTCCAAGCTGTGTCGCAAGACCATCACGCAAACAATGACGCAAGCGAAGGTTGCAGGCACCAAGCAAGCGGCTGTGGGTGTGGTCATCTCGGCAGCGAACTTGGCTGACTATTTGGGCGTTCGTAAATTCTCGTTCGGCATGGCCGAAAAAACCAATCAGATTGGTCAGGTCAACGGTTTAGCGTGGACCGAAGTCGGCGGCGATTTACTGACCGTCGAGGCTGTGGCTTTGCCGGGCAAAGGTACGGTGCGCCAGACCGGAAAATTGGGCGACGTGATGCAGGAGTCAGTCGCAGCAGCCGTTTCGGTGGTGCGCGCTCGTGCGAAACAACTCGGTATCAAGGCTGATTTCTATGAGAAGCACGATCTGCACTTGCACTTCCCAGAAGGCGCCGTGCCGAAAGATGGGCCGAGTGCGGGCATCGCTATCACGACGGCCATTGTGTCAACGCTGACGGGCATTCCTGTGCGCGCAAACGTCGGTATGACTGGCGAGATCACGTTACGCGGCGAGGTGTTACCCATTGGCGGGCTAAAGGAGAAATTATTGGCTGCGCACCGTGGCGGTTTAACGCTTATTTTGATACCTGAACAGAACATTAAAGATCTCGCAGAGATTCCGGACAACATTAAAAATGTCCTGGAGATTCGGCCTGTGAAATGGATCGATGAAGTCCTGTCTGCCGCGCTCGAGCATGCACCGGTGCCACTGGGTGACGAGGTGGCAGCACCCATCGCCGCGCAGAAAGACGCGGTTCCTGGTACAGATGTAGTTGTCACACATTAGTCCGAGCCAATCAGGCGGCGGCGCTGCGCGGGTTTCGTAGTAGACTCGCGCCCTACGATTTCAAACCATGTTTTTTTTACGCCGGGTCGTTAAACCGATAGGTGGATGAGACATAAATCTTGTACTAGTCCAAACATTTGCTGAAAGGGGACAAACAATATGAACAAAGCAGAACTGATCGAGAGCATCGCCAAGAGCGCTGACGTTTCGAAGGCAGCAGCAACACGAGCACTTGACGCCACCATCAAGGCAGTTTCAATTGCATTGAAAAAAGGTGATGTAGTCACACTCGTTGGTTTCGGTAGCTTTTATGTAGGCAAACGTACCGCTCGTACCGGTCGCAATCCACGCACCGGCGCTGCAATCAAAATCAAAGCAGCGAAAGTTCCTAAGTTTCGCGCTGGCAAAGCTTTGAAAGATGCGATAAACTAACGGGCTTGCTTGGATGAATTAATTAAACAATTGATTTATCCAACCGCAGAATTTTGGAGTTCCTAACCGATTCCGAAATTCAAAGCGGGTGCTTAGCTCAGTTGGTAGAGCGTCGCCCTTACAAGGCGAATGTCGGGGGTTCGAGCCCCTCAGCACCCACCAAATGACATGAGCGCGAAAGCGTAAGTAGTCCAGAGGAGTGGTAGTTCAGTTGGTTAGAATACCGGCCTGTCACGCCGGGGGTCGCGGGTTCGAGTCCCGTCCACTCCGCCAACAATAAGACACATTTCAGGCGAACAATAGTTCGCCTTTTTTGTATCTGATGTCCAAGTCTAGTCTGGTGCCGAACGCCACAACG
>JBBRGY010000436.1:0-3208 GCA_038223495.1 Burkholderiales bacterium
CGTCGTGTTTGGACAACGCTACGGTATCGACGGAAACGGCGAGCGAATCAAGCACTACTACACGCCCGAGAGTGTCGGCATCGCGATGGGGATACTAGTCACGGCTGTGCATCATGCCGGGCTCGTGTCGCTTACGCACACACCCGCGCCGATGAAGTTTCTAAACGAAATCCTTAAGCGCCCCGAGCACGAAGCGCCGTACCTGATTCTGGTGGTCGGCTATCCGGCGGACGACGCAACGGTTCCGGCGATTTCGCGGAAATCATTGGATGTGATTGCTACGTTTGTGGAGTAGACCAGTCAACGGCGCTCGCACACGCTACTTCCGCGCGCTACGCCACTCCTGGAACACCTTGATCGCGACTGGCAGCACTGAAACCAGCACGATCCCAACCACGATCAGGCTCAGGTTGTCTCTCACGATTGGAATGTTGCCGAACACATAGCCTGCGTACACAAGCGAGGCAATCCAGGCAACGCCACCGATCACGTTGTAGAGCAGGAACGTGCGGTAGGGCATCTGTGCGACGCCGGCGAGAAAGGGAACAAAGGTGCGAACGATGGGCACGAAGCGCCCCATGACGATGGAGAACGCGCCGTACTTTTTGTAGAAGGCCTGCGTTTGTGCGAGATACTCGGGCCTGAACACACGCGAGTCTTTACTCTCGAATGCCTTCATGCCGAGTTTGCTCCCCACGAAGTAGTTGACCGAATCTCCGATCACTGCGGCGGCGATCAGAATCCCGACAAACAGATGCACATTGAGCCCTGATATGGCGGTGATCGCGCCGGACACAAATAGCAGAGAATCCCCCGGCAACAGCGGCATCACAACAAGGCCAGTTTCCGCAAAGATGATCGCGGCAACCACCGCAAAGAAAATCGCTGGCGAGCCTTGAGCGAGGGCGGCCAGACGATCATCGAGCGAGGCAAAAAACGCGAGCAGTTCGGCGATCATTGCTTCAGCAGGGCGATGGCCAGAGTGAAGTCACGCATTACGCCAGAATCTTCTCGGCTTCCAGTGAGTCTTTCGGTGGGCCCTCGGGCTTTACGAGATTCTCACGCGACACGCCCAACCAGCGCACGAGCGGTGCCATTACGAGCACGGACGAGTAGATACCGAAGCAGATACCAATCGTGAGCGCCATTGCGAAGTAGTGCAGCGTTTCGCCGCCGAAGAACAGCATCGAAAGCACCATGATCTGCGTCGAACCGTGGGTGATAATCGTGCGGCTGATGGTGCTGGTGATTGCGTTATCGATGATTTCGTCAACACCCGCTTTACGCATCTTTCGGAAGTTTTCGCGCACCCGGTCGGCAATCACGACGGACTCGTTCACCGAGTAGCCGAGGATCGCGAGCACACCCGCAAGCACTGGCAGATTGAACTCCCAACCGGCGATGGCGAAGATACCCAGAATGATGATGATGTCGTGCAGGTTCGCGATGATCGCTGCGACTGCGAAGCGCCATTCGAAACGAATGGCGAGATAGCCCATGATGCCCGCGATCACGAGCACAAGTGCCAGTGCGCCGCTCTCGAACAATTCTTTTCCGACCTGTGGGCCGACGAACTCGACGCGCTTCAGTTCGATTTTTTCAGCGCCGTCACCGCATGCGGTTTTAGTGTCAGAAATGACACGCGTTCCACAAACGGCTTTGAACAAGTTGTCGCTCATTTGCGCGTTGGTGACATCTTTGACGAGCGGCAAACGCACCAGCACGTCTTGCTGCGTGCCGAAGTGTTGCACGACGGCTTCGCCAGTCTTTAGCGCCTCTATCGCGATCCGGGCCTCCGCCATATCAGTAGGCTTGCTGTAGCGAAGTTCGGCGACCGTGCCGCCGGTGAAATCGATGCCGTAGTGCAGTCCTTTTGAGAAAAGCGCGCCGACAGCAATCAGGAACGTGACAAGAGAAATTACGTTGAATATCAACGCATATTTCATGAAGGGGAGGTCGCGCTTGAAGCGGAAAAATTCCATGTGTGTCTCCTGTACTTCTTGCGTTACTTGGATTCGATGACAGCGGTTTTGCTGTCGACCGAAGGCACCGAGACGCCAGCCGTGGCAGTCGCCACACCCGATGCGGCGCCGCGCCAAATCGTGCCAATCGAAATCTTTTCGAGTTTTTTCTTCGCGCCGTAAACGAGGTTTACGATGCCGCGTGAGAAGAACACCGCAGAGAACATCGACGTCAGAATGCCGAGGCAATGTACGACTGCGAAGCCTTTGATCGGCCCCGAGCCGAAAGTGAACAGCGCGATACCGGCGATCAGTGTGGTGACGTTGGAGTCAAGAATGGTCGCCCACGCGCGGTCGAAACCGGTCGATATCGCTTCCTGCGGCTTCGCGCCGCCACGCAACTCTTCGCGAATCCGCTCGTTGATCAGCACGTTGGCGTCAATCGCCATACCGAGTGTGAGTGCGATAGCCGCAATACCCGGCAGCGTCAAAGTCGCCTGCAACATCGACAACAGCGCGATGAGCAGCAGCAGGTTCACCGACAGCGCCAGCGTCGAGATCAGGCCCATGACCGCGTAATACAAACAGATGAACGCAGCCAGCGCAACGAATCCCCACGTCACCGAATGGAATCCGCGCTCAATGTTTTCTGCACCAAGGCTTGGGCCTACGGTGCGCTCCTCGATGATTTCCATCGGAGCGGCGATTGAACCGGAACGAATCAGGAGAGCGATGTCGCTCGTTTCACGCGTCGACATGCGACCCGTGATCTGGAAATTGCTGCCCAATTCGCTTTGAATCGTCGGCGCAGTGATGACTTCCGCCTTACCCTTTTCGATCAGGATAATCGCCATGCGGTTGCCAACGTTTTGTCCGGTCACCTCACGCAAGATGCGCGCACCCTGACCATCGGTGCTGATGCGCACGATTGGCTGATTGTTCTGTCCGTCAAACGCGGGCTCTGCACCATTGATGCGCTCACCGGTCAGGATGTATTGCTTCTTGACCAGAATCTGACCGCCATCGCGGTCATTCATGAGCTCGGTGCCGAATGGAACGTTGCCGTTTTGCGCGGCTTGCAGCGACGCGCTGTTCTTGCTGGCATCGGCTTCAACCATGCGCAGCTCCAGCGTGCCGGTGCGGCCAATCACGTCTTTCAAACGAGCAGGATCCGATGCGCCTGGCACCTGAATGACGATTCGATCGGTGCCCTGACGTTGAATGATCGGTTCGGTCAGGCCCAGCGC
>JBBRGY010000437.1:0-3193 GCA_038223495.1 Burkholderiales bacterium
CATGCGTAGACGAAACAACAGTGGTGCGTCTTCTTTACCGAGCCATTTCAGCACTTTGAGCGGCGCATGCGGACTGGCCCACGGATCAGATTGACTCACCGAAATCTGGCTGCCGTTGGCGAAGCTGGTTTCCAGCGCGGGGCCGGGTTGACGATCAACGACCGTGACTTCGTAGCCAAGTTGCCGCAAAAAATACGCGGTATGAACGCCGAGAATGCCGGCGCCGAGAACGAGAACACGCTTCATGAGCTTTTGACCGTAAAAAATATCGCTTGTGGCGACTGATACGGCGCATGCTAGAAAGATTCGTGACGGAAAGCTAGGGCCGATGCTAAAGCCGCATCGCGCAAGGCTTATTTAGTGGACTTGAGCTTCCACATAATGCGCAGCGCGAATAGCACCGCGAAAACGCAGGCATAAATGATCGGCTGCGTCAGGTCCTTTTTCACCAGCCACCAATAGTGCACGACGCCAAGAATGGCGATGACGTACACGAGGTTGTGAATGCGCTGCCAAAGCTTTGCCCCGAGCTTTTTGATGATGGCGTTGTTCGATGTCACGGCCAACGGAATGAACAGTAAAAACGCGGCGAACCCGACCGTGATGAATGGCCGCTTGATCACGTCTTTGATGATGTCTGGCACATCAAAAAATCGGTCAAACCAGATGTAAGTCGTGAAATGCAGGCACACATAGAAAAACGCCAGCAGACCCGCCGTACGGCGCAGGCGCACCAGCCACGGCCAGTTCAAGAGCTTGCGCAACGGTGTAATGGATAACGTCACCGCGAGCCCCACCAGCGTCCACGTGCCGGTCGAGCGCGTGATCAGCTCGATGGGATTTGCACCGAGTTGATCGGTGAAAAATCCCACGACCAATCGCAGCAGCGGCAACATGCCAAGCGCGATCAACGCCCACTTGATGCGCTGAACGGTGAGCGTGCTCGGGGCTCGCCACGTGCGTGCGATGAGAACTGAGTTTGAACTTGCGAGATGTAGCGCCATGAGTAGAAGGAAAGTTGCTAGCGGCTCGCTGACAACGCGAAGCCGCTTCAGAAAATCAGATGGACGTTAAAAGAATTTCTTTAAATCCATGCCCGTGTACATCGAGGCGACCTGATCGCCGTAGCCGTTGTACATCAGTGTTTTGCGCTTGCTGAATTCGCCGAGACGACGCTCAGTCGCCTGACTCCAGCGCGCATGATCAACATTGGGATTGACGTTGGAATAAAAGCCATATTCGCTTGGCCCCGCCTTGACCCACGCCGTGCGCGGCTCTTTTTCGACAAAGCGAATCTTGACAATCGACTTGCCACCTTTAAAGCCATATTTCCACGGCACGATCATGCGAATCGGCGCGCCGTTCTGATTGGGCAGCATTTCGCCAAACGCGCCAAGCGTCAATAACGTCAGCGGATGCATCGCCTCGTCCATGCGCAGACCTTCGGTGTACGGCCAGTCGAGAACGCCCGCACGCAGACCGGGCATTTGCGCTTTGTCGGCGAGCGTGACGAATTCCACGTATTTCGCATTGCCTTTCGGTTGCACCTGTTTGATCAGTTCCGCCAGCGGAAAACCCACCCACGGAATCACCATCGACCACGCCTCGACACAGCGAAAGCGATAAATGCGCTCTTCCAGCGGTGCCAGTTTGTACAGCGAGTCAATGTCAAAAGTCTGAGGCTTGAGCACTTCGCCTTCAACCGAGACGGTCCACGGGCGCGTCTTGAGCGATTTCGCCAAAGCCGGTGGATCGGTTTTATCGGTACCGAATTCGTAGAAATTGCAATAGCTCTTCAGCTCATCAAATTTATTGAGCTTTTCACCCGCTGGAATCGCGTAGCTGGCGTTGGGTTTGACGCCCATGAGCTTCGCGCCCTGCGCTTGCGCGTCGCAGGCGGCGAGCGCGGGCAAGCCGGCGATGAGTCCAAGACCCGCAGCCTGCTTGAGCCAATCACGGCGCGCATTGAAATCGGACTCCGAATTGATCTCGGAGGGCAAAATATCGGACGGACGGCGAATCAACATAAATAAATCCTGACGGTGTTGCAGATGTGTCGTTCAATCAAGGAGAAACCTTTCATGCGACGACTCTGGTTTGGTGCGCTCAAAGTAGTAGCGTCCAGTTTAATTTCTATCGCCCTCGCAAATGGCGCTTATGCTCAAAAAGCACCACCCGAGCTGGCCAAGCAATTTGACTACGTGAAAGCCACCGCCGTTCCCGCGATGGCGGGCGGCGTGTTTCGCAAGGCCAAATGCTGCGACATCACCGAGTGGAAGCTGCCGCGCCCGACCGACGCGGGCGGTGGCGGCGTCGAACTAACGGTCGTCGCGCCCATCACCAAGGGCAAACATCCCGTCGTGCTCTGGCTGCATCGTGAAGGCAACGAGGTCAAGCGCGCGATCTTTGTGCAGGAAGCCCAAGCCTTGGCCGCTGCTGGCATCGCCTCATTGCTGGTGGAGCTGCCGTTCTCGCGGCCTTACGTGATGCGTTCCGGCGACAACGCGGGCGATGCGGAAGCAATCGCATCAGCCGTGATTGACACGCGGCGCGCGCTCGACTGGGCGGCAACCCGCCCCGAGTTCAACATCGAAAAAGTCGCCGTGGTCGGACATCGCTTCGGCGCATGGGCGGCCACGCTCTTAACCGCTGTCGACGCCCGCGTCGATGCGCTCGTGCTGATGAGCCCGCCGGGCAAGCCGAGCGGCTGGTTGCAGGTAACCGAGCAGCCAAAAGCCAAGAAATTCCGCGAATCGTTCGACAAAGATGCGTGGATCAGCTATCTCGCCGCCATCGAGCCGCTCGACCCGGAAAAGTGGATTCAATACGCTGCCCCGGCGAAAGTCCATTTTCAGTTTGCCAGCGGCGACCAATGGGTGCAAACGCTGGAGCAAGTGGATTTGTACCGCGCCGCCGTCCAGCCGAAATCGCGAGAAATGTTTGACGCAGACGAAATTCTCAACGACGAAGCGCGAAAAGATCGCGCGGTTTGGTTGAAAAAGGCGTTGTTCGGGAAATAAACACGATCAGCTTTTAGCTACGCCCGTTGTTTCACAGGGGCTAGATCGCCAAATCGTCATTTCTCGATAATCACACAATTTGCCAGCCAGCCCCTATGAAATAGCGTTTTCAAGCAAAAGCTGATGGCGCGAACTACTGCTACCGCACCCAAAACACCGTAGAAATTCATGAT
>JBBRGY010000438.1:0-3187 GCA_038223495.1 Burkholderiales bacterium
CTGACCCGTCCCACCGCTTATCTAGCCTGTGGGGCACGCCTTACGGAACTGTTGCATCATGAACGAACAAGAATTTTTGAAGCTTGCTCAACAGGGATTCACACGAATCCCGCTCGTTGAACAGACGCTCGCTGACCTTGACACGCCGCTGTCGATTTACCTGAAGCTCGCCAACGATCGCTACACCTTTCTGCTGGAATCAGTCGTAGGGGGCGAGCGGTTTGGCCGCTACAGCTTCATTGGGCTGCGCACGCGTACTCGTATTGAGGTGCGCGGCAACGAGATCACGCACATCACGCCACTCGGGCCGAACAAACAGACGGTCGCCGATCCGCTCGATTACATCGCGGCTTATCAGGCGCAGTTCAAGGTCGCAACGATTCCCGGTTTGCCGCGTTTCTGTGGTGGTTTGACGGGATATTTTGGTTTCGAGACCGCCGGTTACATTGAGCCGCGACTGGGCAAGCGCTACGCAGAGCAGCCGCGCATCGACCAGATGGGCGTGCCGGATATTCTGCTGCTGCTGACTGAAGAATTAGCCGTCGTCGACAGTCTCTCAGGAACAATTTCGCTGATTGTTTACGCCGATCCGTCGAAGCCCGACGCGTTCCAGCGCGCAACAGAGCGTCTGGCTGAGTTGCGCGCCAAATTGCGCGAACCCGCGAAGCTTCCTCTACAACACGCGACCACCGTGGTGGATGCGCATTCGCAGATGGGCGAAGCGGCCTACGTTGCGGCCGTGCAAGTCTGCAAGGACTACATCGCGGCGGGCGACTGCATGCAGGTAGTGCCGTCGCAGCGCATGGTGATGGATTTTCCGGAGCCACCAATCTCCTTGTATCGGGCATTGCGCACGTTAAATCCTAGCCCATACATGTTCTTCTACAACTTCGGCGACTTTCACGTCGTCGGTGCGTCGCCGGAAATTCTGGTGCGCAAAGAGGGCGAAACGGTGACCGTGCGCCCCATCGCGGGCACGCGCAAACGCGGTGCCACGCGTGAGGAAGACGACGCGTTGGCCGCAGAGCTTCTCGCTGACGAAAAAGAGTTGGCCGAGCATTTGATGCTGATTGATCTGGGCCGCAACGACGTCGGTCGCATCGCGAAGACCGGCTCTGTCGTGGTCAAGGACAAGATGATTATTGAACGTTATTCGCATGTGATGCATATCGTCAGTAACGTCGAAGCGACGCTTAAGCCGGGAACCAACAATATCGATGTGCTGCGCGCTACGTTCCCAGCGGGCACGTTGTCCGGTGCGCCGAAGGTTCGCGCGCTGGAAATCATTCACGAAGTCGAACCCGTCAAACGCAGCGTTTATGGCGGTGCCGTCGGCTACATGAGCTATCAGGGTGACATGGATATGTGTATCGCCATTCGTACTGCCGTGATTCAAAACGGCAAGCTTTATGCGCAAGCTGGCGCGGGCATCGTGCACGATTCGGTGCCGAGCAAAGAGTGGGAAGAGACGCTGCAAAAGACACGCTCGGTGTTGCGAGCAGCGGAAATGGTGCAACGTGGACTGGATGGAGCGCACTCATGAAAATTATCGATCTTCGTAGTGACACGGTGACTCGGCCTACTGCTGGCATGATCGCGGCGATGAGCGCCGCGCCGGTCGGCGATGACGTGTGGGGCGACGACCCGACGGTCAACCGTTTGCAGGCGATGACCGCTGAAATCACCGGCAAAGCAGCGGCGCTGTTCTTCCCCTCCGGCACGCAAAGCAATCTCGCCGGATTGATGTCGCATTGCGAACGCGGCGACGAATACATCGTCGGCCAAATGGCGCACACCTATCGCTGGGAAGGCGGCGGCGCAGCGGTGCTCGGCAGCATCCAACCGCAACCGCTGGAGCAAGAGGCCGATGGCACGATGCCACTGGCAAAGATTGCGGCAGCCATTAAACCCTTTGGCCCCGGACTCGGAACACATTTCGCGCGCACGAAACTGTTGGCGCTGGAGAACACTTGGGGCGGTCGCGTGCTGCCGCAGAGCTACGTGCTGGAAGCGGCTGCGTTTGCGCGCAGCAAGGGATTAAACGTTCATCTCGATGGTGCGCGTGCGTTCAACGCAGCGGTTGCCAGCGAAACCACAATTGCCGACATCCTTGCGCCGTTTGATTCGGCGTCGCTGTGCATCTCAAAGGGGCTCGGTGCGCCAGTCGGTGCGCTGCTCGTGGGCGACCGAGCGTTCATCGAGCGCGCGCATCGCTGGAGAAAGATGCTGGGCGGCGGCATGCGGCAATCGGGCTATGTAGCTGCGGCCTGCATTTACGCGCTTGAGAACAATGTTGAGCGCTTGCATGACGACCATGAAAACGCCGCTTTGCTTGCTGCCGGATTAGGCGAAATCGCGGAAATCACCGTACTTGCGCAAGCGACGAATGTGGTGTTTCTGAATATTCCTGAGACGCATGCCAAGCCACTCGAAGAATTTGTTAAAGCGCGCGGCATGTTGATGCAAGGCGTGTATGCAGCTCGACTGGTGACGCATCTGGACGTTTCGCGTGATGACATAAACGCCTTCGTGGCCGCTGTGAAAGCGTACTTTGCTGGAGCCGTAAAGTGATTCTGCTGATCGATAACTACGACAGCTTTACTTACAACCTGGCACAGTACTTCGGCGAATTGGGGCAGGAGGTTGAAGTCGTCCGCAACGACGCGATTGACCTGGCCGGGGTTGCCGCAAAAAAGCCTGAGCGCATTGTCATTTCGCCAGGCCCCTGCACGCCAAAAGAAGCAGGCATATCAGTGCCGCTAATCGCGGAATTTTCCGGAAAAATTCCGATCCTCGGCGTATGTCTTGGGCACCAAAGCATTGGCGCGGCGTTCGGCGGCAATATCGTTCGCGCAAAGCGTGTGATGCACGGCAACACCTCCACTATCACTCACACTCGACAGGAGTGCTTCGCCAACATTCCAACCCCGTACACCGTGGTGCGCTATCACTCCCTCGTGATTGAGCGTTCAACGCTACCCGCTGAGCTCTCGATCACGGCCGAGGCTGACGACGGCGAGATCATGGGCGTGCGCCACAAGTTGCTGCCGGTTTGGGGCGTGCAGTTTCATCCTGAGTCGATCATGACCGAATAAGGTCATGATCTTTTTAAAAATTTCCTGAGCTTGTAGGCCCGTTTAATCATGCAAATATACATTTCAGAAGCGATCCAGCGCACCGTTGATCA
>JBBRGY010000439.1:0-3183 GCA_038223495.1 Burkholderiales bacterium
GAGAACCCCGCTCGGTGCGTATCCCCAGCTTTTGCTGTGGCCCCAGCTTGGAATGGCGCCCACGAGCAGCAGGATTAGAACAACTAGAAGGATGGTTCCGAGGGTCATATTTTTCTCGTTTCGGCTTAATTGGAATGAAAATTCACGGACAGCAGGGAGCATCTATGTCGTTAAATCGATGCTTGATGTACGACAGACAATGCCGAGTTGCAGCCCTTTTCTGATTCTTCATGCCCACCGATACGCCGCAATCCGACTGTGGCCCGTCATAGTGTCGGACGGCGCTTACACCGGCACAACGCGACACCAACAAGCCGACGTTATCGACTCTTGCACGAGTGACTCCGGTTAAAACTCAATCGCGTCAGCAATCGCCTTGATGCCCGCTTTCGCGCACGCATCATCAGCTTCACCGCCTGGCGCGCCCGACACGCCGATACCGCCCAGCGCGCTGCCGCCGGCCTCGATGACCTGACCGCCGCCCGCCGCGAGCACTTTCGGATGCGAGCGAATCGCGCTCATCGGTTTACCAGCTTGAGTTTCAACGCCGAGCGCAGCACTGGGAATGCGAAAACTCACCGCAGTCCACGCCTTATTTGGAGCCAAATCAATCGTGTGCGCGCCCGCGAAGCGATCACGCAGTAACACCTGCAAAAGCCCCGCGCGATCCACCACGGCAACGGCCACCTGATAGCCGTCTTTTCGGCATTGCTCAAGCGCGGCTTTAGCGGCGATCAACGCGGTTTCGGGCGTCAGCGATTTCGTCGCAAACGTCGCATCCTGCGCACAAGCGGCTACGCCACCAAGTGCGGATATCGCGAAAGCAACGAGACAAATAGATTTACGGATCATGGCGAATCACTTCTCTCAGAGATTACTGGAACGATGAGTTTAGTCGGACGCAACACCGAGAATGCGACGAGAGTCCGAACGGTTAAACACTACGGCGATCCTGAGCCGGTGACTAATCTATTTTCGCGTTGAGTAGCGTGAATTCACCTTTGCGGCGACAATCAAAATAGTGCTCGAGCGCCGTCTTCACCGTGCGAAAGGCGAGTTCTTTCCACGGAATTTCTGCTTCGGTAAACAGGCGAATCTCGGTGCTCTCAGGCGTAATCGCGTATTTCGCCTCGCTCATGGTGCCAACATACATCATGTGAACCTGTGAGATGTATGGCACCGAGAGCACAGTCAGCAAAGGCCCAAGCGCAACGGTGGCAACGGCCTCTTCAAACAGTTCGCGCTGCGCGCCCTCTTCGACCGTTTCATTGTTTTCCATAAAACCGGCGGGTAGTGTCCACTTGCCAAGTCGCGGCTCGATACCGCGCAGGCAGAGCATCACTTTGTCTTGAAAAACCGGAACAATACCGCAGACCACTTTCGGATTTGAATAGTGAATGGTGCCGCAGGCAGGACACACGTAGCGCGCTCGCTGATCACCTTCGGGAATCGTCAGAGCGATATCCGCGCTTCCGCAGGTGGGGCAGAATTTCAAGCCTTGACCTCGATCGGTGTCGGAAGTTTGATGAAGTGCTCGCGGTAATGCTTCAGTTCATCAATGCTTTCGTACACGTCGGCGAGCGCCGTGTGCATGGTCTTCTTCTGAAAGCTCTTTTTAACTTCTGGCGCCCAGCGCGACGCGAGCTCTTTAAGCGTGCTGACATCGAGGTTTCGGTAATGAAAATACGCTTCAAATTTCGGCATATAGCGCACCATAAACCGGCGATCCTGATGCACACTGTTGCCGCACAACGGGCTGATGCCCTTCGGAACGTAATTCGCAAGAAAATCGATAAGTTGGGTCGAGGCTTCGTCTTCCGTCAAAGTCGAAGCCTTCACTTTTTCGATCAACCCTGATCGACCGTGCGTGTTTTTGTTCCATTCATCCATCGCGTCGAGCACGCTATCGGCCTGATGAATGACCAGAACAGGACCTTCGGCAATCGTGTTCAGATCTTTGTCGGTAACGACCACCGCCACCTCCAGCACGCGGCAAACTTCCGGATCGAGGCCGGACATTTCCATATCGAGCCAGATGAGATGATTTTGGTTTTGTGCCATAGGATGCCGAGTATCAGAGAGACAGGAAAGCGGAAAAGCGCGAAAAAGGGCCGTTGCGGCTCAGCGTCGCGACCCAATATAGTCAACAATTAGGCTAATTCGATTTTCCCACAGCGCATGCCCACTGACACCCTCGCTAGTCTTCCTGCTGTTTCTGCTACTTCTTTTGCCTCGGTGATGATGGTGGCGCTACTCGCTAATTACTTCATCGAGCGCTGGCTGCTCAATCGCCAGTTGCGCCATGTCGCCGCGTGGCGAGACGAAGTGCCGGAGCCGTTCGCCGAACGCATTACGCTGACCGAGCATCAACGCGCAGCGGATTACACTCTCGCTAAAGGCACGTTTACCAAGGTCGAATCCGCAATCGGATTGGTCGTTTCCGCCTTGATTTTGTTTGGCGGACTAAGTCGGATGTGGGACTTCACCCTGCCGCTCGTGGATACGCCGATTCTGCGCGAAGTGGCTTTGGTTGCGCTGTTGTCGGTGGTGACGGGCGTGATCTCAGTGCCCCTGTCGTACTACAGCACCTTCAACATCGAAGAAAAATTCGGCTTCAACAAGACGACGAAAACGACGTTTTGGGTGGATCTGGTGAAAGGTAGCTTGCTTTCCGCCGCATTGATTTTGCCGCTCGCGGCGTTGGTGTTCTGGCTGATGCGCTCGGCCGGGCCGCTGTGGTGGCTTTATGCGTGGTTGGTGTTTATTGGATTTCAGTTGTTGATGTTGGCGCTGTATCCGACGTTTATCGCGCCGCTCTTCAACAAGTTTTCGCCGCTGGATTCGGGCGATACCAAAACCGCAATTGAAGGTTTGCTCACACGCACTGAATTCGAAAGCAAAGGGCTGTACGTGATGGACGGCTCGAAGCGCTCCGCGCATGGCAATGCCTATTTCACGGGCTTCGGCAAAGGCAAACGCATCGTGTTTTTCGACACTTTGCTTCAACGCTTGAGCAACAACGAAATCGTTGCCGTGTTAGCGCACGAGCTGGGCCATTTCAAGCGCAAACATATCGTGAAGCGTATCGTGTTCATGGCGCTGGCGAGCCTTGCGTTCCTCGCTGCCGTGGCTTGGGTATTGCCGCAGCCGTGGCTGTATACCGCTTTCGGCTTTGCGACGGAC
>JBBRGY010000440.1:0-3165 GCA_038223495.1 Burkholderiales bacterium
ATCAGCCCGTATGTGATCGAGGCGATTGGCGCTCGCTATGCGCGCCGCTACTTCGCGACTGCGGAGCGATTCACGGCAGCAGAAGCATTTCGCATTGGGCTGTTGCACGATCTGGCGCATAGCGCCGAAGCAATGGATGAGCAGATCGGGGTGCTCTGCGCGGCCCTCTTGGCGAACAGCCCGAAGGCTATCGAAGCGTCCAAGCATCTCATTCAAGCCGTGTCGCAAAAATCAATCGATGATGAGCTGATGGAAGACACCGTCGAGCGCATCGCGCAGATTCGCTCGACGCCCGAGGCGAAAGAAGGCATTCGCGCCTTCCTGGAAAAGCGCAAGCCATCGTGGATCAAAGAGTAGAGATATGTTCACCAAAATACTGATTGCCAATCGCGGCGAAATCGCCGTTCGTGTGGCGCGAACTGCACGGCGCATGGGCATTCAGACAGTCGCGGTTTTTTCGGACGCTGATCGCAATGCAATGCATGTGGCGGCTTGCGATGAAGCGCATTACCTTGGCGGCGCGGCTCCGAAAGACTCCTACCTGCGTGGCGACAAAGTGCTCGAAATCGCGAAGCGCACGGGCGCGCAGGCCGTGCATCCGGGCTATGGATTTCTCTCCGAGAACGTAGCGTTTGCGCAGCAGTGCGCGGACGCAGGCATCGTGTTCATCGGGCCGCCGCCTGCTGCCATTGAGGCGATGGGGCTCAAGGCGGAATCCAAGCGACTGATGGAGCGTGCCAACGTGCCGCTGGTGCCGGGTTATCACGGGGCCGACCAGAGTGAGGCATTGCTCGCGAACGAATCGAAGCGGATCGGCTTTCCGGTGCTCATCAAGGCGAGCGCGGGCGGTGGTGGCAAAGGCATGAAGGTCGCCGAGAACGAGGGCGAATTTTTGGCCGCGCTGGCGTCTGCCAAGCGCGAAGCAAAGAACTCGTTTGGCGATGACAACGTGCTCATCGAGCGCTATTTGCAGCGACCTCGGCACATCGAGATTCAGGTGTTTGCGGACGAACTCGGGCATTGCGTTTACCTGTTTGAGCGTGACTGTTCATTACAGCGGCGTCATCAGAAAGTGATGGAGGAAGCGCCAGCCCCCGGCATGACCGAAGCGCGGCGTCGGCAAATGGGCGAAGCCGCAGTGGCCGCAGCAAAAGCCGTGAGCTATGTGGGCGCAGGTACGGTCGAATTCATCGCGGAGCATGATTTCGCGACTTCAGGTCGTTTCTACTTCATGGAGATGAACACACGCCTTCAGGTTGAACATCCAGTAACAGAGATGATCACTGGGCTTGACCTCGTTGAGTGGCAGTTGCGTGTCGCGTCCGGCGAGCGACTGCCAAAGCTTCAAGACGAATTGCACATCCATGGGCACGCTTTCGAAGCGCGCGTCTATGCCGAGAATCCACGCAACCAGTTTTTGCCCGCGACCGGCACGATTAATTTGTTGCGAACACCTGAGACAAACGATCTCGTACGCATTGACACGGGCGTTCGCCAAGGCGACGAGATTTCACCCAACTACGATCCGATGATCGCCAAGCTCATTGTGCATGGCGAAAACCGCGAACAAGCGCTGCAACGTCTGGCGCTGGCACTCGATGAGTACGCCGTGGTGGGCTTCGCCAACAACGTCGAGTTTTTGCAGCGAGTCGCGCGGCATCCGGCGTTCGCTGCGAGTGAGATTGATACCGGATTTATTGGGCGTTACGCGGATGATTTATTGCCGCCGCTTCCGGTGCCAGTGGACGCAGCACTTGCGGCTTGCGCATTGGTGGAATGGTCGGCCGCTCGTGACACCGCTCGCTCCGCGTCCCGAGCGGCTGGAGAACCTGTTTCACCGTGGGCGCTGTCCGACGCCTTCTGGCCGAACCAGCCCGATAGCAGCATTGACTATGAATATGCGCAAGGCGAAGCACGATATCAGGTGGCCATCGTGCCTGACGGCAACGGATTCATGTTGCGCTTACCCCACAGCACACCGTGCGCGGCCGCACGTATTGACGGGGAACGCATCACGTTGACGCTTGGCGAGACGCAGTTCACAGCGCGCGTTCTGTGCTCGGGCAAGCATCGGGTTGTGCTCGTCGCAGGCGAGCGCTATGAATTTGATGCAGTTGATCGCTACGCTCCACCAGAAGCTGACGAAGGGCATGGCGGACACCTGACCGCGCCGATGCCGGGCTCTGTAGTGAGCGTACTTGTCGCCGTGGGCGATCACGTGAAGAAGGGTCAGCCGTTGATCATCATGGAAGCGATGAAGATGGAGCACACCATCGTTGCGCCGCTGGACGGCGTGGTTGAAGCGATCTATTTCGCGGCAAAAGAGCAAGTTAAAGAAGGCGCAGAATTGGTCGCGCTGACATCATCGGAAGCGACTGCGAGCGCATGAAAATTCTCGTTCAATCCACGGGCCTCGACATTGTTCCCGGCATCATTGCTGAGCTTAAGAAACACCAGCCCGACTGGCAATACTTCGCCTGGCCATCGGACGAACCGTGCGACTACGTGGTCGGTTGGAAACCGCCTGCAGAATTATTCGCGCGGCAACCGAAGCTCAAAGCTGTGATTAATTACGGCGCAGGCGTTGACGCCATCCTCGCGATGCACGCTGTTCCTGCGCACATTCCAATCATTCGGCTTGAAGACGCTGGTATGGCCCAGCAAATGGCCGAGTACGCGATTTATGGCGTCATTCACCGTCAGCGCCATATGCAGATCTATCACGCACAACAGCGCGCGATTCATTGGGAGCAGCATGAAGATCGCGGCAATGTGCGCCGTCCTACGGTGGGCGTCATGGGACTTGGCGAGATGGGCGGGACGGTGGCGACCAAGCTTGCCGGATTTGGCTATTCGGTGCGTGGCTGGTCTCGCTCAAAGCATGAGATTGAGAACGTGTTGACGTTTGCGGGCCATGACACGTTACAGGCATTCCTTTCCGGATGCGACGTGCTCGTTTCGATGCTGCCACTGACCGATTCGACCAAAGGCATCCTTAACGGCGTAACGCTAGCTCATCTGCCGCGTGGCGCGTTTCTGGTGAATGCCGGACGTGGCGGCCATCTGGTGGATGCGGATGTTGTCGCGGCGCTTGTAAGCGGTCAGCTTGGCGGCGCGTTGCTCGACGTGTTTCACGAAGAGCCATTGCCGAAGGATCATCCGTAC
>JBBRGY010000441.1:0-3157 GCA_038223495.1 Burkholderiales bacterium
CAACCAATGATTTTTGCGCCCCACGAGCGGACGCGCGCCATCAATTCGGCTGTTGGCAATCCGAAATGAAAGCTCACAATCGGTGGCTTAAATTCAGCGAGCGCATCGGCCACCGCCGCTGTGAATGGACTGCGCCCAGGGCCGGAAGCAATGGTCGCGGGATCGATGCCGAATTCTGTGAAGTATGGCGCGAGCGCTTCATGCCAGCGCGCCTGACGCTCTTCGCTGGGCGTCGGCGGCACGTGGCAGAAAAAGTTGACGTTAAACGGCTTGTCCGTTTGCGCCCGAATCGCAGCGAGTTCTCGCTGCATCACGTCCGCCGTCAGCATCGCGCACGGCAGCGAGCCGAGACCACCTGCGTTCGATACTGCCACCGCAAGCGCAGACACCTGCACGCCGGCCATCGGGGCCTGAATGATGGGGAGATCGATGCCGAGAAGACTTTGCAATGGGGTCATGATGTCGTCCTGCGAGTTACACGGAGTGGTGGCGGTATTCTTGCAGTTTGGCTCGGTGCCCCCAACTGCTTACGCTTGAAGTTGCAGAAAGAGTCGTATGAAAAAAATCGCACATGTGTTGAAGAGCGCCGCGCCGCATTGGGTCGGCAACGGTTTCCACGTCAATACCCTGTTTATGTACGAACAGGCGGCGGACGCGTTGAGCCCGTTTTTAATGCTCGACTACGGCGCGCCAAAAAAGTTTGCACCATCGGCTAAGCCGCGCGGCGTCGGGCAGCATCCGCATCGTGGATTTGAGACGGTGACCGTCGCTTATCAGGGTGAGATTGAGCATCACGACTCAGAGGGCAACAAGGGCGTGATCGGCCCCGGCGACGTGCAATGGATGACGGCGGCGTCGGGCATCGTGCATGAAGAGTGGCTGAACCCGCCGTTCAACGAGCGCGGTGGTGTGCTGGAAATGGCGCAGCTCTGGGGCAATTTACCGGCTAGGGACAAGATGAGCGCACCGCGATACCAAGAGATCGTCAACGCGCAGATTCCAGCGGTGGTTGCGAATGGCGGCGCACGGGTACGCGTGATCGCTGGGGAGTACTCGGACGCAACCGGACCTGCGATGACTTACTCGCCGATCAATGTCTGGGACGTGCAGATGAAGGCTTCGCAGTCACTTGATTTGACCGTGGAGGCGGGTTACACGACGCTGTTCGCGGTGCTAAAAGGCAGCGTTCGAGTGAACTGTGACGATACCGTCGCGTCACCGGCACTTGTCATCCTTGATCGCGACGGAACACAGGCGAAACTGGAGGCGCTGACGGACGCGACGGTGCTCGTGTTGAACGGCGAACCGCTGAACGAGCCCGTCGTTGGTTATGGCCCGTTTGTGATGAATACCGAGAATGAAATCATGCAGGCAATGCGCGATTTCCAAAGTGGCAAGTTTGTGCGCCCTGAGCGTGCTTCTGGGTAATAGCTTTTCGATGAAATCCTTTCCGCACAGGGGCTAGATGTTGTTTATGTCAGTAGTCAATAAAGCAACTATTTGACAGTTAGCCCCCGTGTAGCGGCGCTTGTACGGAAAAGGTGTAAAGACTTTTGAGGTTCGTTACCCCGTCAAATCAACCGTTTTATCGGCCGTTTGCGCCACACCAATCGGTAGTACGCCGTTTGTAGCGTCAGCATCGCGATGAATGCCGCAGGATAGGCGATCCAGATGCCGTTGAGCCCAATCTGTTTGCTCATCAACAAGGCAACCGGAATCTCAACCAACAAGATGCAGACAATCGAAATCCCCGTTGGCACCAGTACCGTTCCGCTCGAACGCATCACGCCTGACAGCGTGCTCGCCATGCCCAAAATAACGCAGCTCCACAGCATGATGTGCAATAGCGTTTGCGCGATGTCAACGACCGCCGCATCTACGATAAATAGCGAGATGATGTGGCGCGAAAACAGATAGCCCAGCAGCACCAACCCACCCGTAAACATCAGGTTCATTTGCAGCCCCGTTCGCGCAATCGCGCCCAAACGCTCGGGTGTCCCGGCACCGATAGCCTGCGCGCCAAGAATGGAGCAGGTGATGGCAATAGAGACCACCGGGAACTGCACGTAATTCACGATCTGGTTAACCGCGCCATACGCCGCCGTAGCCTGCGAACCGTAGCCGTTGACTATCGACAACAGCGCCAGCTCAGCGAGCGAAATCACGACCATTTGCATGCCAGTCGGCACGCCAATTTTTAGTACCGCTTTCAGTATGGCGGGATTCACCCGCATGTATTTCAACATCAGGCCGTCAGGTGCCATCGGGTGCGGTTGCCCTTGATACGGTTTGCGCAGCAAGCGCCAGCACAGCCAAATCATCGCCGTCGGAAACGAGACCAACGACGCCCACGCGGCGCTGGTTAGCCCGAGCTGCGGCAAGCCCATCCAGCCCAATATCAAAGCAGGTGTAAGCGTGAGCCCCACTGCGGTGGACAGCAACAGCGTAAACAGCGGCGACACCGTATCGCCAACACCGCGCAACATCTGCGTGGACAGGATGAACAAAAACAGCACCGGCGCGGCCAGCATCATGATTCGGGCGTAGCTCACTGCCGGTTGCAAGATGTCAGCCGGCGTACCCAGTACGCGCAAAATCGACTCGGTAAACAGTGCGCCCACCACGGCGACGACGCCGCCCAAAATGAGCCCGGCCATCAGCGCCGTGCCTGTGACCGCTTTGACGCGCTCAACGTTGCGTGCGCCCCACGCCTGACCGATGAGCACCGACGCGCCGGCACCCAGCCCGATAATGAAAGCGATAAAAAACATCAGCACCGGAAAGAAAGCTGCGACCGCTGCCATCGCTTTCACACCGAGCATTTGACCGATGTAGATTGCGTTGACCGTGCCGGATAACGACTGCAAAAAATTGCTCAGCAGCATCGGCCCGAGGAAGATGAGAAAAATCTTCCAAAGCGGCTTTGGCTCGGTGGCTAATGCTTGCGGGGCGCTCATGCTGAAGCTTCGGTGGCGGGTTCTGCATCGACATGCGCCGCGAACGCTGCGTTCGCCAACAGTCGGGCGTGGTCGCGAACATCGGGCGGCCATGCTTCTGTGTGCTCAGCAAACATGTCCGATTTGCCGCTGAACAGCGCACGCGTTGCCTCCTCGTAGCCGGCCTCGTGCCCTGCGATAGCAGTGACAAAACGGTAGCA
>JBBRGY010000442.1:0-3142 GCA_038223495.1 Burkholderiales bacterium
TATTCACAGCGAGCACATGAGCAAGAACGCCGTATACGTCTGCGATAAATTGCAGCGTGCTGGGTTTGAGGCCTACATCGTGGGGGGCGCGGTTCGCGACGCTTTGCTCGGCGTCGTACCAAAAGATTTTGACGTCGCCACCAACGCGCGCCCGGAAGACGTCAAACACGAATTTCGTCGCGCCTTCATCATCGGACGTCGTTTCCGTCTCGTGCATGTGATGTTCGGCGACGAGACAATCGAAGTATCCACGTTCCGCAGCAATACCGTAAAAACAACGGACGGGAGCAAGGGCACGGGCGAAGTTGAATCGGATTCAACTGGGCGCATCACGTCGGACAATGTGTACGGCACACAAGCCGAGGATGCGGCCAGACGCGACTTCACGATTAACGCGCTGTATTACGATCCGATTCGCGATGTTGTTGTCGACTTTTTGGGCGGACTAAAAGATGTCGAAAAACGCACGCTGCGCCTGATTGGCAAAGCCGACGTTCGCTATCGCGAAGACCCTGTGCGCATGCTGCGCGCCATTCGGCTTGCGGTTAAGCTCAAGTGCGACATCGCAAAAACGACCGCAGTGCCGATTCGCGAGAACGCGGCGCTGATTAAAAACGTGCCGCCCGCACGGCTGTTCGATGAGATTCAGAAACTACTACTGTCTGGCTACGCCAATGAGACTTTGGCGGCGTTGCGCAAGCACGGCTTGACCGAAGGTTTGTTGCCGCTGCTCAACCTGATTTATCAGCAACCCGGTGGGCAGAAATTTATTGAGCTTGCGCTCGACAACACGGATCGTCGGGTCCGTGAAGACAAACCGGTGTCGCCGGCGTTCCTGTTCGCAAGCCTGCTTTGGCACAAAGTTACAAAACGCTGGAACGAGATCGAGTCTGGCGGCGAAAACCGCATTCCCGCACTGCTTCAGGCGATGGAAGAAGTCATCGACGGGCAACGCGAAACGATCACATTACCGCAGCGCTTTGCCGGCGTAACGCGTGAAATCTGGCTCATGCAACCCCGCTTTGAACAACGCACCAGCAAGGCCGCGTTGCGCGTCGTGGAGCAAACTCGGTTCCGTGCGGCGTATGATTTTTTACTACTGCGCGCCGCAGCCGGTGAAGTTGAGCAGGAACTCGCGGACTGGTGGACCAATTTCATCGAATCCGACCCTGAGATTCGTCAGGAGTTGATCAGCCAGCGGCAGCGGGCACAGGCACGCCACACAAGCCCCGCAGGTGCTGCGGCGGGCCCTGATGGCCCAGCGCGTCGCCGTCGATCACGCGGCGGTCGTGGACGTCGGCGCGATGGCGAAGCTAGCTCGGACGGCGTCAGCAGCGAGACTGCCGATAACGCGTGACAAAGGCATTCATCGCGTATCTGGCACTTGGTAGCAATCTCGGCAAACCAGTAGCGCAATTGGTGGCAGCGCGAACTGCGCTCAACGCGATACCGCACGTAGAAATCACCGCCGCATCGTCTCTGTACCAAAGCCCCGCATGGGGGAGCAACGAGCCTCAACCCGACTACGTGAATGCAGTCGTTGCCGTTAAGACCAGCATGTCCGCACACGACTTGTGGCTGGCCACCTCTAGTATCGAGACGGCGCACGGTCGGGTTCGCGACGGTGCACGAAATGAGGCCCGCACGCTCGATATCGATCTGCTGTTGTACAGCGATGCAGCAATCCAGTCAGCAGATCTGATCTTGCCACATCCTCGAATGCACGAGCGTGATTTTGTGCTGATGCCACTCGTTGAAATTGCGCCAGATGTCGTGATTCCGGGACATGGCACGGCACGCGATTGCTTACAACGTATCAAGCCAACCGGCATTCAAAAACTGCGACACCACGCAAGATGGCGCTGAACGATCTTCAATGATTCTTTGTCCGTGCGCTCCCATGGCCCGATTGATGTTTCTTGGTTACACTTCTCTTAATAACAACAGAGGCAGGTGTACTGTTCCATGGGGAGCCCGGATTGACGCGTCGATTGCCTAGCAAGTCTCGGCTGGCTTTGAGTGTTGCCGCGTCCTGCGTGGTCGCATCTGGCGTCGCGACTTTTTCACCCGCAACGTACGCATTGTCGTTCGGCGGTGAACAGGTAACTTCATATCTTGGCCAGCCATTGCGAATGGCCATTCCGTTGCTGGGTACTACGGGCGACTCACTGGAAGCGCGCTGCTTCCGCGTCGTTACTCCCTTACGCAACGACGGCCTCACGGTCATTGCGCAAGCTCGCGTCGAGCTGCAAACGACATCGAATCCTCCGCTCCTGATCGTTCGCAGCAATCGCTCGGTCGACGACCCGGCTGTGCGCTTGAGTATTGAAGCGGGTTGCGATAACCCGATTCGACGCGACTACACATTGCTGCTTGATCCGCCTCCGCTTCAGGCTTCGGAAACGCTGCGTGCCGCGCCAGTGCTTTCGCCTCCCTTGTCGGCCGGCAAAAGCGTGAATGCGAATGAAACCGTTGCGCCGCCACTATCCGTCGCTAATGCGGCTGATCGAGCGGTCAACCGAGCCGAGCGCAGGGACCGAGCACGCGCCAAGGCCATAGCTGCAAAAGCAAATGCTCGCGCTTCATCGACGGACCGCCAACGCACGACCCCGAAATCATCTGCGAATTTCGACAAGTCCCTGCGCATTGACCCAAAGCCCGCAAGCCTTCAACCCGATCAGCTGCGCGTGCAAGACGGATCTGGGGCGGGCGGCCCACTAGTCGCCGACGCATCGCTTGCCGCATTGGCTGTACCGCGGTTGAAAATAGCAAGCGATTTGCCATCGTTTGAGCCGGTGCCACCAGGTTCCGCGAGGGTCACCGACGAACTACAAGCTGCTATTGCCGGGGAGCGTCGTGCGCGGTTGCTCAGCACGCCCATTGAAGAAGATCTATCGCCAAGACTTGAGGCCGACCTGGTGGTGGCGAAACGCCGACTAGCGGAGTTGCAGGCTCAGCTGAACGCTGCCGGATTGACCGCCAAAGCCGACACCGCTGGTAGCGATACAGGTGCGACAGCTGTTACTGCGGCGGTCGCCAAAGGTGGTAGTGCTACTGCCTCGACGACGTCTAGCTGGAACTGGCGTGAATGGTTGTGGATTCCTGGCGTGCTTTTGGTGCTTGGAATGATCGGTTTCCTGTG
>JBBRGY010000443.1:0-3100 GCA_038223495.1 Burkholderiales bacterium
GTGTTCGGCTACCAATTTACGTGCACCGACTCCGAATTTGATTGCGGTAGGGAAGGAGAAAGAAGTAATAGTCATGGTCTAGATAATTTCAAAGTAGCGTTTCAGTTCCCAGTCAGTCACGGCGTCCTGCCACTGTCGGGACTCCCAATCGCGTGTCGCCGCGAAGTGGTCAACAAAGGTGTCGCCGAGCCAATCGCGCGCGATGTCGGACGCGCGGAAATTGGTTGTGGTCTCAAGCAGAGTTCGCGGTGCACGGGGAATGTTCTCCGCACCCTGATTGGTGCCCGTGATGGGCGGGGCTGTCAGTTTCAAACCGTTTTCGACGCCGTGCAATCCAGCGGCAATGACCGCAGCCATGGCGAGGTAGGGGTTCACGTCCGCGCCGGGACAGCGTGTTTCGAGGCGAGTGGCCTTGGGCGAGCCTGCAATTACGCGGAAGCTTGCCGTCCGATTGTCCAGTCCCCAAGTCGGTTTCACGGGAGCCCAGAAGCCGTCGACGAGTCGTTTGTAGCTGTTGATTGTCGGCCAGAACATCGGCGCAAACTCCATCAGGCATGCGACTTGTCCTGCAAGATAACTCTCGAAGACCTTGCTCATCGAACGCGAATTTTTTGCATCAAAGAACAGGTTCTTCTTGCCATCAGACAGGCTTTGATGAATGTGTCCACTGCAGCCTGGCAACTGTTGACTCCACTTCGCCATGAAGCTCGGCATGATGCCGTAGCGCTTACCAATTTCGCGCGCACCGGTCTTGAACAAAATCGCGCGATCCGCTTGCTCCAGCGCAGAGCCGAATGCAATAGCGACTTCATAAACGCCGGGACCCGTTTCGGTGTGCAAGCCTTCAATTGGCACGCCAAAAGCGAGCATTTCGTCCATGAGCGCGTTGAAAAATTCGCGGTTGTCCGCCATGCGCAGCAGCGAATAACCGAACATGCCAGGCGTCAAATTGGTCGGACCTACGCCTTTTTTCTCTGCCCACGTTTGCGGCGTCTCGAGAAAGTTGAACCACTCGAATTCCATGCCGGCCATCGGCTGTACACCGAGTTTTTCAGCGCGTTTAAGTACGCGCTTCAAAATTTGTCGTGGGCAAATCGCTGATGGAGAACCGTCTGGATTGACGAAATCACCTAAAAAGAAGTCGACGTTGTTGTCCCACGGCACTTTGCGATGCGTGTTCAGATCAAGGCGCGCCAGTGCATCCGGGAAGCCGTGCTGCCCACCGGTAACGGTCGCGTTGTCGTAGCAAACGTCCTGTGAATCCCAGCCGAACACGACGTCACAGAAGCCAAATCCGCCGTTGGGATGCGGTTGTGTGGCGCCGAGAAATTTGTCCTTGTGCAGATACTTGCCGCGCAAAATACCGTCGATATCGCTCACCGCGACCTTGACCTTGTTTGCGCCGGACTTTCGGATGGCGGCTACTGCTGCGTGTTCTGTACCGATCTTTAATGCCATGACAATTTCTCCGCTTAAGGTTTTGCGCTAAGCGTTAACTGACGGCGCACCTGACGGTATGCCTAAGTCTTGCAGCGCCAATGCAATCGCGTGTACGGCTTGTTCAATTTCTACCGAGGTGATTGCTCCGATGCAACCGACTCGAAAGGTTTCCACCTGCGTGAGTTTGCCAGGGTAGAGAATAAATCCACGCGCTTTAGCGGCATCGTAGAAGCGCTTGAAGTCGTAGTTCGGATGCGCTGGCGCATGAAACGTGACAATAATCGGGGCTTGAATCGACGTATCGAGAAACGGTTTGAAACCGAGCGCAGTCATGCCGCTGACCAGCGTTTTGTAGTTGTTCGTGTAGCGGGCGAGACGCGCAGGTTGGCCGCCTTCGGCTTCAAATTGCGAAATCGCTTCCGCCAGTGCCACCACAACATGGGTCGGAGGCGTGAAGCGCCATTGCCCAGTCTTTTCCATGTAAATGTACTGATCATACAAATCCATCGCGAGCGATTGGCTCTGGCCTGCACAACCATCGAGCACTGCTTTTCGGATGAACACAAAGCCCATGCCGGGCACGCCTTCGAGACATTTACCACTCGCCGCAATCAATGCATCAAAGAGGGTCTTTCGGGCATCAATTTCGATGGCGGCAAACGAGCTCATCGCATCGACGATGAGGCCTTTGTTGAACTCGGCGCAGATGTCTGCGACCGCTTGAAGCGGGTTCAAAACACCGGCACCCGTCTCGCAGTGAATGAGCACAACATGAGTGATTGTGGAATCTGCAACCAGCTTTTCACGCAACGCCGACGGAGACACAGCTTCATTGTCCGCGAACGGCATCAGCGTGCAGCGCCGCCCCATCAGTGATGCGAGTTTCGCAGCGCGCTTGCAGTATGCGCCGTTGTCAAGCACCAGCACGTGGCCAACTGTAGGCACTAACGTCGCAACAGCAGCTTCAATGCTGAATGTCCCGCTGCCTTGCAGCGGGACAACGACATGACTGTCGTGGCCATTGACGATGTTGAGCAGACTCTTGCGGACTCGCGCTGTGACGTCGTTAAATTCGACATCCCACGAACCCCAGTCGCGCACCATCGCAAGCTTGGTTTGCAGGCTCGTGGTGAGTGGGCCGGGGGTTAAAAGGATTCGGTCATTTGCCATTGTGTTGATTACCTTGGTCCGCGCCAAGCCTGAGTGCGACGATCCACCCAGCGCGCGAGGAGCATAAAGAGTCCGGTGGCGACCGCAGAAATTCCGGCAATCATTACTGCCATCGCGGCCGCCGCCCCAATCTCACCTGCTTCGTCAAGATTGAGAATTGCGATGGACGCAACTTTGGTCTCGGGCGAATACAAAAACACCACGGCCGAAATTGTGGTCATGGCATTGATGAAAAAGTATCGGGCAATATCCACCATCGCGGGCGTACAGATCGGCAGCGTGACGCGCCAAAAGGTTTTGTACCATGGAACTTTGAGCGACGCGCTGACTGCCTCAAACTCTCCGTCAAGACTCTTCAATGCAGTGACTGCCGTCAGGTGTCCGGTCGTGTAGAAGTGAACGATGGTGCACAGCGTCAACAGCGCCATCGTGTGATACAGCCCATTAAGCGGATTAGCTGCAGCGTTGAAGAAAAAGATGTAGCCCAGCC
>JBBRGY010000444.1:0-3098 GCA_038223495.1 Burkholderiales bacterium
GATTCTCACCAGCACCACGCTAAACCGCATGCTCGGTTGTGAGGTGTTCATGAAGGCTGAGAATTTTCAGCGCATGGGCGCGTTCAAATTTCGCGGCGGTTACAACGCGATCAATTCGCTCACCGACGCCGAACGCGCGCGGGGCGTGCTGGCGTTCTCGTCCGGCAATCACGCTCAGGCCGTGGCCCTCTCCGCAAAATTGCACGGCTGCAAAGCCACGATCCTGATGCCCGCTGACGCACCGCCCACCAAGCTAAACGCAACGCGTGAATACGGCGCAGACGTGATCACCTATGACCGCTACACCGAAGATCGTGACGCGCTGGCCAAGCGTTACGCCGAGGAGCGCAATGCGGTACTCATTCCGCCGTACAACTATCTGCCGGTCATGGCCGGGCAAGGCACATGCGGACTTGAAGTCGCTGAAGAAGTACCGAATCTTGACGCGCTCATCGTATGCACCGGCGGCGGTGGATTTCTATCGGGTTCGGCGATTGGCGCGAAAGGCGTGCAGCCGAATATCAAAATGTATGGCGCGGAACCGGAAGCGGGCAACGACGTTCAACAATCGTTACGCACCGGCCAAATCGTCACCATCGCTGTGCCAAAAACGATCTGCGATGGACAACAAACACAAGCCGTCGGCGCGCTTCCGTTCGAGGTGATTCGCGAGCACGTAACCGACGTTCTGACTGCGCCAGACGCAACGGTCATCGAAGCGATGCGCTTCGCGTTCGAGCGCATGAAAATCGTGCTCGAACCGTCTGGTGCGTGCGCGCTGGCAACACTGATGACTCACCGCGAGCGTTTCGCCGGACAGCGGGTCGCGGTCACGCTATCCGGGGGTAACATCGATTTGGCCGGATTTATCCGGCTGCTGGCTGCGCAGCCAGCTCCATAAAAGCAATTCACAAAATCGAGGGAAAAGCATTTTGCAACCGTTTTACAAAACACTGCTAACGACCGCCTGCGCGCTCGCTTGTGCCGTCTCCACTGCCAGCTACGGCGCTGGCGCGATCGCCGTTGATGACGAAGTCGGTGACCATCCAGATGACGTCGGCTACGGCATCGGTTTCGGCGAATCACGCGAAGCTGCGGGCTTCGAAGCGATGAAAGCGTGCCGCAAAGACGGCAACAAACATTGCGTGCTCAAAGTGCGCTTCGACGGTTGTGGCGCATATGCGGCCAGCAAGCGCTATTACGGTGTGGGCTGGGGCAAAACGGTGAAGGAAGCCAAGCGCAAAGCTATGGAAGCGTGCGCCCGCAGCTCGTGTGAAGTGGTCGTTTCGGACTGCGACGACTAGTTTTTTGGGACTTTTGACTATCAGCTTGTAGTGAAAATGACGACTGAACGGGGGCTAGCATTCCGTTTCGCCACAAGTCGATAATCGTTCATTATCGACGCTAGCCCTAGTAAAGTGGCGCTCCCAGCCAAATGCTGATCAAAAATTCTATGATCGCAGCCGAGCGCAGTTAAGTCCGAGGCTCACGACCGCTCACGCACTGTTGTCGCTTCTCACTCATACAATGCAGCGCATGAAATCTCACCCTACGCTTCGCCTGATCGGCGCTCCCACAGACATCGGCGCCGGTTCACGCGGCGCATCGATGGGGCCAGAAGCCTTACGTGTTGCCGGTCTTGCCGCAGCGCTGACGGCTCGCGGTTTAAATGTCGTTGATGACGGCAACCTGTCCGGCCCACCCAACCCGTGGTTGCCGCCATCCAATGGTTATCGCCATTTGCCAGAAACTTTGGCGTGGAACAGCGCCGTGCGCGAGGCCGTCTCGCACGCGCTCGATGCGGGCGAATTTCCGGTGTTGCTCGGCGGCGATCATTGCCTGGCGATTGGTTCGATCACCGCCGTCGCCGCGTACTGCAAGCGCGCAAAAAAGCGTTTGTTGGTGCTCTGGCTCGACGCTCACGCCGACTTCAACACCAGCGCCATCACGCCCTCCGGCAATATCCACGGCATGCCCGTGGCGACGCTGTTTGGCTTTGGCGCAGGCGCGCTCGTGAATCTCGCTGACCCCGCACCGGCGCTCAAGCGCGACGAGATCATCCAGATCGGCATTCGCAGCGTCGATCCCGACGAAAAGCGCTTCGTGCACGAGCAAGGTTTAGAGGTGTTTGACATGCGCTCGATTGACGAACTGGGCATGCGCATGGTGATGGAGCGCGCGTTGAACGGTGTTGACGAAAACACGCATCTGCATGTGAGCTTCGACGTGGATTTTCTGGATCCCGATATCGCGCCCGGCGTCGGCACCACCGTGCCGGGTGGACCGACCTATCGCGAAGCGCAACTGTGCATGGAAATGATCGCTGACACTGGCCGTTTGGCGTCGCTTGACGTCATGGAATTAAACCCCGCGCTCGACGTGCGAAATCGCACTGCGCAAGTGGCCGTTGATCTGATTGAAAGCCTGTTTGGCAAGTCAACATTGATGCGTCAGGTGTAGCGCGACTGCGACAAAAATCTCGGATAAATCCAATACGGCATTTGTCTTCACAAACTTGCTGTACATCTGTCACAACGCAATTACACTATTTTGGTGCGCGTTATCTCATGCGCATCTCGTGATGCCTATAAGGCGTCAATAAAAATGTTAACGACATGGATCGCTCACCCTACGACAACGAAGGCTACTCGGCGCTAGACGTCCCCACCACCGCGGCGCTGCAGTATGTGCGCGACACCGCCGCCTCCGCTGCCCGCCGCGCCGCTGCCAATCGTGAACTCAACGAAATTTCGCCGAACGCTGCCCGCATTTTGCTGGTGGTGGACGCAGGCTGCGACATGCCCAGTAATTGGCTAGCCAAACACAATGTGGCCGTCGTGCCCGTTGACGTTGCGCGCGACGCAGAACAAGTGCGCGATCACGGCGACGAGCTTGATCGCATGCAGTTTTCCGACCGATTGAATGGGCCAAAAGAAGAGCGTCCCACACTGCTCGAAATCAGTCCGTCAAAACCCGTTCAGATACGTGATTACCTGCAAACCTGGATGACGCCAACGATTGATTTCGTCGTGCAAATTTCGTTTTCTGCGACGCGCAGTTCAGTGTATTTGAGCTCGCTCGCGGCCAGCCAATCATTG
>JBBRGY010000445.1:0-3088 GCA_038223495.1 Burkholderiales bacterium
GAGCGGTTCGATTTTGATGGCGCAATAGCCGAACCAAAATTTTTAGCCTGCGTGCGCATTTATGAAACCCTGGGTTTCATAAATTGCGCCAACCTGCCAACTCATATGTATGACTGAGGCAAAATAGCGGGGCACTTCCTGCACAGCAACGCGCGTTAATCCACGCCTCACACTTTGCCTCCTTCCTCTCGCTCGACTTCCACTCCATTGACGCGCGCTGGCGAGCGTGCCATCCTCTTCGAAGACCGCAGCAAGCAGACGGTGCATCACACCACCTGCTACATGTGCGCATGCCGCTGCGGCATTAATGTCACGACTGAGGAGAAAGACGGGAAACCGCACGTGCGCTTCATTCAGGGCAACCGCAATCACATCGTCAATCAAGGTGTGCTCTGCGCTAAGGGCAGCGCGGGCATCATGAAGCAGTATTCGAAAGCGAAGCTGCAACACCCGATGATTCGCCGTCCCGGCACCGAGCGTGGCGACGCGATCTTTGATCCAATTTCGTGGGACGACGCGCTTGACCTGCTGACCAAGCGCCTCGCGCACCTCCGTTCAACGGATCCTAAGAAACTCGCGTTCTTCACGGGCCGTGATCAGCTGCAGGCGCTCACCGGTTTGTGGGCACAACAATTTGGCACACCAAACTGGGCTGCGCACGGGGGATTTTGCTCGGTCAACATGGCGGCGGCGGGCCTCTATTCCATCGGCTATTCATTCTGGGAATTCGGGGCACCGGACTGGGATCGTGCAAAGTATTTCGTACTCTGGGGCGTCGCCGAAGATCACTCCAGCAACCCCATCAAAATCGGCCTCGACAAACTGAAGTCACGCGGCGCGAAATTTGTGTCGGTCAATCCGGTCCGCACCGGTTACAGCGCAATTGCCGACGAATGGGTGCCGATTCGTCCCGGAACCGACGGCCTGTTCGCGCTGGCCATCGTGCATGAGCTGCTCAGTCACGACTGGATCGATCACGCGTATTTGGCCAAATACACCACTTCGCCGTGGCTGGTGATCGATGCGCCGGGCACCTCGCAAGACGGATTATTTCTGCGCGACGGCGAAGGCAAACCGCTGGTCTGGGATCAGAACACGCAGGCTCCAATGCGCATGGAACAAGGTGTCGCTCCCGCACTCGTATGGCGGGGCTCTGTGCCAGATTCGGCGCAGGCGGGCGCAACGCAAAATGTTCGCACTGTCTTTTCGCTGATTCTCGAACGCTACACGGGCCCTGATTACGCCCCAGACGCAGTCGCCTCGCGCTGCGGCATGTCGGCCGAGCAGATCCGTCGCATCGCGGCCGAGATTGCGCAAGTAGCGTTTGAAGAAACCATCGAACTTCCGTGCGTGTGGACTGATATTTACGGCAATGTGCACGACACAGTGGTCGGTCGCCCAGTAGCGTTCTATGCGATGCGCGGCATCAGCGCACATGCCAACGGCTTTCAGACCTGTCGCTCGCTGCATCTCATTCAGATGTTGATTGGCGCACTCGACGGTCCCGGCAATTTCCGCAGCAAAGCCCCCTTCCCGCGCCCGATTCCGCCCGCGCAATTGCCGGAGAACGACGCTAGCCTAATGAACGCACCGAACACGGCGCTGTCGAAAACGCCGCTGGGATTTCCAACGCGCCCTGAAGAGCTGGCGCTTGATGCGAACAATCAGGCGCTGCGACTCGACAAGGCCTACTCGTGGGAAGCGCCGCTCGCCTCACACGGCATGATGCACGCAGTGATTAAGAACGCGGTCGTTGGCGATCCTTACGAAATCGACACGCTGATTCTGTTCATGGCGAACATGGCATGGAACAGCGCGATGAATACGGCGGAAACGCAGGGCATGCTCAGAGCCAAGGACGAAGCAGGCAATCACAAAATTCCGTTCCTCGTCGTGGCTGATGCGTTTGACTCCGAGATGGTTCGCTTCGCCGATCTCGTGTTGCCCGACACTACGTACCTCGAACGCTACGACGCCATCAGCTTTCTCGACCGTCCAATCAGTGAACCGGATGCCGCAGCAGACGCGATTCGGCATCCGATATTGCCGCTGGATCGTGATGTACGGCCTTGGCAGGATGTGCTCGTCGATCTCGCCGCGCGGCTCAAATTTCCGGCTTTCGTTAAACCCGATGGTGAGAAAAAATTCGCGGGCTACACCGACTTTATCGTCAACTATGAACGTGCTCCGGGCATTGGATTTCTTGGAGGGTTTCGCGGCAAAGACGGCGAAAAATCCCTGCGCGGCGAACCCAATCCAAACCAGTGGCAGGATTACATTAAAGCCGAGAGTTTTTTCGCGCATCACTGGCCCGAAAATCAGCGCTGGATGCGTGGCGTCAATCGCGACTATTTGCAAGCGGCAGCCGATGCCGCGTTCATTCCAAAACCCGACCCAATCATCGCGCAGCTTTACTCGGAGCCGCTGCAAAAATTTCGTCTTGCCGGACAAGGTCTGTATGACGGGCCACTTCCAACGCGTGAGGTCGACAAGGCGCGTCTGACCGAATATTTCGATCCGTTACCGGCGTGGTACGCGAATGAATCGGTAGGAAGCGTGTCATCTGATGCGCACGCGTCGTCTGAATTTCCGCTGCATGCCATCACCCAACGCCCGATGATGATGTATCACTCGTGGGATTCGCAGAACGCGTGGCTGCGACAAATTATTTCGCAAAATTATTTGTACATTGCAACGAGCAAAGCGCGTGAACTTGGGCTCAACGATCTCGATTGGGTATGGGTCGAATCACCCAACGGAAAGATTCGCTGCCAGATGAAAACGATGGAAGGTGTTGAGGCGAACACCGTCTGGACGTGGAATGCGATTGGCAAGATGAGTGAGGCGTGGGGATTGGAAAAAGATGCGTCCGAAGCAACGGTGGGGTTTTTGCTGAATCACCTGATTTCTGAAAGCACACGCGCAACGAGCGGTGAGCGCTTCTCAAATAGCGACCCGATCACTGGTCAGGCCGCGTGGTACGACCTGCGCGTGCGTATCCGCAAAGCCGACGAAACCGGCGTCTGGCCCAAGCTTGAATTCGGAGATAAGTCATGATGGAATCTGGAGCCACAACATGCGCCTAGGC
>JBBRGY010000446.1:0-3087 GCA_038223495.1 Burkholderiales bacterium
CATCGCGGGGTAGCCGTTGTAGCGAATCGTCTGCATCGGACCGTTGGCCCAACGTGTCGTGGCGAAGGCAGACAACGGCACCAGTTTGCCTTGCCCGTTCATGACCGTCAGTTTCAGGATGTCATCGGGCTGCATCCGCGCTGGCGCGTCGGCTTGTACAACCACACGCTGCAAGCGTCCCTGGTTCGGGAAGTCGTTGATGTAGGCAGAACCGAGCGACGTTGAAATGACGCTATTGATCGACGCAAAATTGACGCCCAGTGCACTCGCCTTGTCGCGATTGATGTCGATCTGTAACTGCGGCGCGTCCTCTAGTCCGTCGGGTCGTACGCCCGCCAGAATTTTGCTTTGCGCAGCTGCGCCCAGCATTTGATTGCGTGCGGCAAGAAGTGCATCGTGCCCATTGCCACCGCGATCCTGCAGACGGAAGGTGAAGCCCGAGGCCGTGCCCAACTCAGGAATCGGAGGTGGACTCAAAGGGAAAATGAACGCGTCGCGAATGCCGGACAAGGCACCAAACGCACGACCGGCAATGGCTTGCGCCGAATGCTCTTGGCCCTTTCTCTCGTCCCAACCTTTCAGTGTCACAAATGCGAGTCCCGCATTTTGACCCTGTCCCGAAAAGCTGAAACCCATCACGCCCACCATGCTCTTCACTTCGGGCTGTTTCAGGATGTAGGCTTCGACCTGCTCCATGACCGCCTGCGTGCGCGCGAGTGTTGCGCCGGGCGGCAGTTGCACGTTAATCAACATCGTGCCCTGGTCTTCGCTTGGAAGGAACGACGATGGCAAGCGGATGTACAAAAATCCAGCCGCAATAACGACAGCAAGATAAATGATCATCATGCGGCCACCCCAACGCAGAAAGCGCGAAACGATGCCTTCATAGCCGTGGGCTGTGCGCTTGAAAGAGCGATTAAACCAGCCAAAGAAGCCGCGCTTCTCAAGGTGATGCCCAGCTTCAACCGGCTTCAGCAGCGTTGCGCAAAGCGCGGGTGTCAGCGACAGCGCCATGAAAGCTGAGAACGCAATTGATACACCCATCACGGCGGAGAACTGCCGGTAGATGTTGCCGACCGAACCACTGAAAAATGCGAGCGGCACAAACACTGAAATGAGCACCACAGTCACGCCAATAATCGCACCCGAGATCTGGCCCATCGCTTTGCGCGTCGCGTCGAGTGGTGACAAGCCTTCCTCGCTCATGATGCGCTCGACGTTTTCAACCACCACAATGGCGTCATCAACGACGATTCCGATGACCAGCACCATGCCGAACATGGTCAGTACGTTGATTGAGAATCCCAGCGCCAAAAGCGCGGCGAAAGTACCCAGTAACGCTACTGGAACGACGATGGTTGGAATGATGGTGTAGCGGAAGTTCTGCAGGAACAGGAACATCACTATGAACACCAACACGATGGCTTCGACCAGCGTTGCCGCCACTTGCGAGATTGAGAGTTTTACGAACTCAGAGCTGTCATAGGGAATCGCATAAGTCACCCCCGATGGAAAATATTTCGCCAGTTCGTCCATGCGCACGCGGATCGCTTTGGCTGTTGCCAGTGCGTTTCCAGACGGTGCGAGCTGAATACCGATACCGGCCGCCGCCTTGCCATTCAAGCGCGCCGAGGTCGCATAGCCCTGGCCGCCCAGCTCTATGCGAGCGACGTCCTTTAGTCGAACGGTGGAGCCGTCCGTGTTGGCGCGCAATACGATTGCACCAAATTGCTCAACCGTGCTTAGTTGCCCCGGTACGACGACAGTTGCAGAGATCGTTTGTCCAGCGACGATGGGCAAGTCGCCAATGCTGCCGCCAGAAATTTGCGCATTTTGTGTGGCAATGGCGGTGTTGACATCGCTTGCACTCAAATTAAATCCTGTCAGTTTTGCCGGATCAAGCCAGATACGCATGGCGCGTTCAGCGCCGAATAGCTGCGCCGTGCCAACGCCTGGAATACGCTGCAATTCAGGCAAAACGTTACGCGATGCGTAGTCGCTCAAGCCAATGACGTCAACGGCCGGATTTTCCGACGACAATATCGTGAACATCAAGAAGTTCGAGCGTGACTTGTCGACGCGCACGCCCTGCTGCACCACTGCGGTCGGAAGGCGAGGGGTGGCGCGCGACAATCGGTTCTGCACGTCAACCTGCGCGAGATCAGCGTTGGTGCCTGGTTCGAAACTCAGGTTGATGGTGCCAGAACCGTTGGCCTGGCTGACGGCTTCCATGTAGGCAAGTCCCGGCGCGCCGTTCATTTCTCGCTCGATCACGGCGAGCACACTGTCTTCAAGCGTTTGTGCGGATGCGCCCGGATAAGCGGCCGAAACCACAATGGTCGGCGGGGCTACCGGTGGATACTGTGCGATTGGTAATTGCGTGATCGCCACCGAGCCCATAACGATGATGAACAGCGATATCACCCACGCGAAAATCGGTCGATCAATAAAAAACTTTGCCATGAATCTTCGTCCTTACTGCTTGGCGGCCGGGGCGGCAGTACCGGCAGACGCAGGCGTTTTGGCATCGGCCGATGGGGCAGTTGGCGAAGCCGATGCCGCTGGTTTGGTTCCGATTGGATTCCACGGCACAGCCTTGACTGGAGCCGGACCGCGCAATTTCTGGAATCCGTCAACCATCACTTGCTCACCGGGCTTCAGGCCAGACAATACAACCCACTGATTGTCTTTGGCTGCGGTCACTTTGACCGGACGTGGGCTTACTTTGCCATCCGCTGCAACGACCATGACCGAATCGCCCTGACTGGTTCGCGTCACCGCTTGCTGCGGCAGGGTGATGGCGTTGGTTGCCTGCGCCTGTTCGACGCGAACGCGGACATAAAGACCTGGTAGTAGCTGGCCCGTTGGGTTCGGCACTTCAGCACGAAGCGTAATTTGTCCAGTGGTCGCATCGACCGTCAAATCGGAAAATAAAAGCTTTCCAGGCTTCGAGTAAGTCGATCCGTCTTCGAGCACGATGCTGACCATCGCGGCGTCGGCGCCCGCAGCTTTTTGTAGTTGCCCTGCGGCCATCGCAGTGCGAAGTTTCATGACTTCACCCGCTGATTGCGTGAAGTTCACATACAT
>JBBRGY010000447.1:0-3084 GCA_038223495.1 Burkholderiales bacterium
TTGGCGAGCAGTTCAACGCCAAGCGCGCCGAAGCCCTGACGGGCGTGAGCGTGAGTGATGGCGGTGGCTAGTGCGTCGGCGGCGTCGGCTTGCGGCGTGGTGTCGAGTTTTAAGAGACGCTTGACCATTTCCTGAACCTGCTCTTTTGCGGCCTTACCGTGCCCAACCACGGCCTGCTTGACTTGCAGCGCGGTGTACTCGTGTACGGGTGTGTTCAGAAGCACAGCGGCGGTGATCGCCGCGCCGCGCGCTTGACCGAGCAACAGCGTTGATTGCGGGTTGACGTTGACGAAGACTTTTTCGACGACAACATCATCGGGCTTGTGTTGTTTGATGATGCTTTGCACGTCCTCAGCGATAGTTTTTAGGCGCTCGGGGAGCGTGCCTTTATCGTCGGTTTTGATGCAGCCGCTGGCGACGTAGGCGAGTTGATTGCCAGTTTGCTCGATGAGGCCGAAGCCGGTGCTGCGCAAGCCGGGGTCGATGCCGAGGATGTAGCGGGAGGGCGCGCTCACGGTGGCCCCGGACTCGGGCATTGCATTTTCACTGCGGTGCCGCTGACGGCGACCATCATCATGCCGTTGGTTTCGCCAAGCACTTCGTAATCGAAATCGAGCCCAATCACGCCGTTTGCGCCACGCTCTTTGGCAATTTCGATCATGTCCGCGAGCGCTGCATCGCGCGCGCCTGAAAGAGCGCGCTCGTAGCCACCGGCACGACCGCCAACGATGTCGCGCACGGAGGAGAACATGTCGCGGAAGATGTTGGCACCGATGATGGCTTCACCGTTTACCACACCTAGATACTGGCTCAGCTCGATGCCCGGTGGCGTGGTCGTTGAGAGGAAAAATCCGTCGTTACTTTTCGAAAACCAGCCCATCATTTATTCCTCAATCACCGCAGACGTATACACATCCTGCACATCATCCACCGCATCAAACGCGTCGAGCAATTTCTGCATTTTTATCGCGTCATCGCCCGAAAAGACCACCGGATTCAGCGGTTTCATACTCACTTCTCCAGCGTCAGACTTGAAGCCTGCTTTCACTAAAGCTTCCTTGACATTGACAAAATCGTACGGGCCAGTGATGACCTCGACCGAGCCGTCGTCGTTGTTGACGATGTCGTCTGCGCCCGCTTCCAGCGCGGCTTCCATGAGTTTGTCCTCATCAACACCCGGTGCGAACAGAAGCGAGCCGCAATGTTTGAACAGGAACGCGACAGAGCCATCGGTGCCCAAGTTGCCACCGTTTTTGTTGAAAGCGTGGCGAACTTCAGCGACCGAGCGCTGCGTGTTGTCGGTCAGGCAGTCGACGATGACGGCCGCGCCATTAATGCCGTAACCTTCGTAGCGAATTTCTTTATAGTCAACGCCTTCAAGCTCTCCGGCGCCACGCTTCACTGCGCGCTCGACCGTCTCTTTGGTCAGGTTGTTGTCGTAGGCTTTGTCGACCGCCAATCGGAGTCGCGGGTTACCTTCAAAACTACTGCCGCCCATCTTCGCGGCAACCGTAATTTCTTTAATAAGGCGCGTGGCAACCTTGCCTTTTTTGGCATCCTGACGTCCCTTGCGGTGTTGGATGTTTGCCCACTGACTATGACCGGCCATGATTTTTCCGTGCGCGTGTCACGCCCGTTGATTAATTACTGAATGCGTGATTCTACGAAGGCTTACCGGGCGGCGGGTTTGAACCACTGCTGGTGGGCCGATTAATCAGTTGATAGACGGTTTTGAGGCGCAGGCCAGAATCGTTGATTTCGAGCAGACTCTGCTTGATCGATGGCGGCAGTTGCAGGATTTCAACGAGCCTTGAGCCCACCCAGCTCGAGTCGTCGAGATCAAACGGCTCAGCGAACTTTTCAGCGCCCGCACGATTGATGATTTGCGACAACAGCTCACGCAGCTCACTGTACGTGGCGGGCAATTTCACTTTGGGTTCCGGACGAATCCAGCGCACGGCCGCGCGGTACAAACCTGTTCTGCCGATGGATGAATTGAGGATCTCAAAGCGATCTTCGCCCATCACATCGAGCTGAAAGATACCTGCTTGCGGCATGTCGAACGAGGTCACGCGCACGGCCGTTCCGACCTTCGCAAAGGTCTGTTCGGCACCGACCTCAGCGCCGCTGGTCAGCGTAACGATGCCAAACAACTGGCCGTCCGCAATGCGCGCCTTGGCTAATTCAATATAGCGTTGTTCAAATACTTTGAGTCCGAGCCGACCACCGGGGAACAACGTCGCTCCGAGCGGGAAAAGCTGAAGCGTATCGGGCAAGGCGTTAGCCGATTTTCGGCCAAGGAATGACAACATAAAGTGACGCGTAAAACAATTATTCTGGAAGCGGATGCTCACGATCATGGCGCAGTACGCGCGCCACATCGGCCAGCGCATCCCTCAACGCGTTCGCTACGTAGACTGATCGGTGCTTACCACCTGTACAGCCGATGGCAATGTGAACGCGCGCACGATTATCAGTGGCAAAACCGGGCATACATGCGTGAACATACGCGGCCATTGCGGCAACCAGCGTTTCCGTTTCCGGTTGGGCGCGAAGGTACTCCACCACGGGTGCGTCGCGCCCCGTGAGCGAGGCCAGACCGGGCTCATAAAACGGGTTCGGCAGAATGCGTGCGTCAAATACCAAATCGGCGTCCGGTGGAATGCCCTGACGGTATGCAAAGGATGAAATTTCTATCAGCGGAAGTTCGGGGCCGCCCGCTAATTCGGCAGCAAACAGTCGAACGCGTTGCCGCAGCAAATGGGTGCTGGTTGCGCTGGTATTGATGTCGAAGGCCGACACGCCGACCCGCAACAGTCGTCCACGCTCCTCGGCGATTGCATCGTGCAAGGTGCCGGTGTCGTTTGAAAACGGATGGCGACGGCGCGTTTCTGCAAAGCGGCGAAGCAAGGTTGATTCGCTGGCGTCGATGCGAATGACGCGCAGAGGTATATCTGGATGAGCCAACGCGATGGCGTCGACGCCTGCGTTAAACGCTACGACGAAGTCAGGTGATTGCGCATTGATGCTGATTCCGAGCGACTGAGAATGCGTCGCGAGCATCGCCTCAACTGTATCGAACAG
>JBBRGY010000448.1:0-3067 GCA_038223495.1 Burkholderiales bacterium
CCAGCGCGCCCGCGCCGACGAGACAGTTCTTGCCGATTTTTGCGCCATTCAGAATGACCGCGCCGATGCCGATCAATGAGCCATCCCCGACGGTGCAGCCGTGCAGCATCGCTTTGTGCCCAATGGTCACGTTGTCGCCCAAGGTGAGCGGTTTGCCGGGATCGGAGTGCAGCACGGCAGCTTCCTGAATATTCGTTCCAGCGCCAATCGTTATCGGCTCGTTGTCCGCGCGAATGATGACGCCGAACCACACGCTGGTGTTCGGACCAAAGCGCACGTCGCCGATGACTTCGGCCGAGTCGGCGACCCACGTAGATTCGGTAACGACAGGCGCAACGCCGTCCAGTTCGTAAATGGCCATGTGGCGTCCTTTTGATGTGCTGTGGATGGCAATGATTATGAAGTGAATCGAAATTTACCCAGCTCGAACTGCGTTTGAACGTTTCGCTCATCGTCATTGGCGACGCGGAAAACCCGATGACGACCGGTCGTTGCCCCTCGTCGCGCGGCACTACCGGACGCGAAAGTGCTTGCATAACGTTCAGTCCTTCGCACTTTTGCGAACTCTATCAACGAAAGAATACTTTGAAACTGAACACTCGTTTTCGCGCCCTGATCGCTTGAACAGCGGCATTGACTTTGACCGCTATCGCGGCGGCCGCGCCGATGTCTGCGGGCATGCAACGCATGGCGCTCGATACCGCAGCCAACGAAAATATCGAGGTTGCTATTTGGTACCCAACAACCACGCACGCCACCAAGCAAAGTCTCGGGCCATTCACCATGACCGTAGCCCTTAATGCGCCCTATTCGTCGACCGCACCGACTGATCCAACGTCCCGCACGGCACGGGTGGCAACAATTTGACGCACCACGCACTCGCCGCCGCTTTGGCACGATCCGGTTACATCGTGGCCGCCCTGACCCATCCAGGCGACAACTATCGGGATCGGTCAATCGGTAAAGCACTCAATAAGGATCCACCGGGATTCGACCGTGCTGCGGCCATCCGTGACGCGGCAAATGCACTGCCGCTGTAGTTCGATAGAGCGTTAGCGAAATGAGTATCGCTAAGCCGTGTAGCCTTGCTTGCCAAGCGTGCTGAGGGCGCGCGCAACTTTGAGATTGGGAACGTGTGATGCAGCAGTCATTTGATCGAAACGAAGTCGTGCAGTTCTGGATCGATGCCGGATCGGCTAGCTGGTTCCGAAAAGACGCTGCGTTTGATGATCGCTTTCGTGAGAAATTCGCGGCAGCGCACGAGGCAGCAGCGCGCGGCGAGCTTGACGAATGGTTGGGTGACTGCGAAGGTGCGCTTGCGCTTTTGATCCTCCTCGATCAATATCCGCGCAACAGTTTTCGCGGCACGGCGCGCATGTTTGCAACCGACGATAAGGCGCTAATTTTGGCGAAGCAGGCGATTGTCTGCGGCTTTGACGTGGCCGCAGAGCCAACGCTGCGCGTGTTTTTTTACACGCCGTTCATTCACTCCGAGCGCATCGAAGATCAGGATCGTGCACTGGTGCTGTATGCCCAGCTTGGCAGTGACACGGCGCGCCATGCGCACATTCATCGCGACATCATCGTACGTTTTGGGCGCTTCCCGCATCGTAATCCGTTTCTGGGACGCGAGACGACGGCGGAGGAGCAGCAGTTTCTTGAAGCAGGTGGCTTTGCTGGTTAGCGCTGGGTCACAGCAAGCAGGATCAGTCAGCTTTTCTGTTAAACGACTATCTAGAAAGGGCTACAAGTCCATTAACGAATAAGTCGACTTACGCCATTTACCTCGCTTAGCCCCAATCTAGTGGTACTTTCAAACAAAAGCTGAACGACGTAGTTAGCCCTCTGCTCGCCAGTTACCAAGGAAGTTCGTCATCGCCGCCTCAGCCGTTTTGTGCCACTCGTTGATCTCGGCGCGGTAGCGCTTCCACGGTTCGTAGATCTTCTTGAACTCGGGATTGATTTTTGCCTCGGCGTCGTAGATGGAAAAGCCAGCGCGATAGGCGGCAATCATGAAATTGTTTGGAAACAGTTGCAGTCGAGTACCGCTCCCGATCATTTTTTTGAACGCCGCAGGATTCCGAGAATCGTACGCAGCCATCATCCATTGATTGACCCAACCCGTAGCGACACTGATCACTTCTTTGTACTGCGGTGGCAAAGCATCGTACGCGGCCTTGTTCACATAAAGGCTTAATGCGGCGGCTGGCTCCCACCATGCCGGGTAGTAATAAAAGCGCGCCACTGCAGGTAGTCCGAGCTTCTCGTCGTCATACGGGCCGACCCATTCGCCCGCGTCAATTTTCTTGCTTTTAAGGGCGGCCGCAATCTCACCCCCCGGCAAGTTCACAGGCTCAGCACCCAGTCGTTTCCATATTTCTGCGCCGAAGCCCGGGATACGGATTTTCAGTCCCTTCACGTCCTCAACGGTGCGAATTTCCTTGTTGTACCAGCCACCCATTTGCGCGCCAGTGTTACCCATCGGAAAGTTGACCATGTTGTACTGCGCGAACAGCTCACGCAGCAACTCCAGCCCGCCGCCCTGATAAACCCAGGCGTTGTGCTGGCGCTGGTTCATGCCGAACGGCAGCGTCGTGTCAAAAGCGAGTGCTTTGTTGACGTTCAGAAAGTAGTAGCCCGCCGTGTGAGCGCATTGCACCGTGCCCTTCTGTACCGCCTCAAACGCGCCCGGCCCAGGCACAATCTCACCTGGGCCTGCCACGCTAATCTTGAACTTGCCGCCGGTGACCGCTTCAACGATACGCGCGAACTGGTCAGCGCCCCCGTAGATCGTGTCGAGCGATTTCGGAAAACTCGACGTCAATCGCCAATTGACGTTCGGCAAATCCTGGGCGCTGGCGATGCCCGGCAGCAACCCTGCAAATGCACCAGCCGCACCCGCAGCACCGGCAGCGCCGGCAGCGCCAAAGCCACCGGACAAAAAATCGCGTCGTTCCATCGTGCTCCCCTTTTTTTATGAATCTGCGCGGTGCACCGCCTGACTGTACTGCCGTCGAACGTTAGATGACGCAACGCCTGGCAGCATACGGATTTACCCGGGCACACC
>JBBRGY010000449.1:0-3065 GCA_038223495.1 Burkholderiales bacterium
ATCTTTTTCGAGAAAAAATGTTCGCGTAGCAACAGCGCTGCAAGCGTCATCGCGGCGGGCTCGGTGATGAAAGAGCCGAGCAGCGGCACGATGCCGAGAACAACAAAATAGAACACCATCGGTTTGCTGCGCGAATGCACCGGCGCGACGCGCGTGAGCCCACGCACAAGAAGGCTCGCGAGTTCGACGATGGGTTTGCTGGCGGCGATCACCATCACCACGAACACGAACAACGGTTCGGTGAAATTGCGGCCTTCGATGTAATCGACCGTTGCCGTCTGCCCGGTAATGGCGAACTTGAATGCAACGAAAACCAGCGCCCAAAAACCGAAAACGGCCTCGACCTCGCCGAGAAAATGGAACGCGCCCGAATGCGCCGGATAGCGATGCGCCAAACGTTCGAAATAGCTGACGGAAAATGTGTGGACTACAGCAAGCGCAAACAGCGCAGCTCCAATCATCTGTACGGTGGTTGGATTCATGGTGCGAGTCTAATGCGCGATTTCCCAATCACAATGAAAAATTGCGAAAAAAAAGCCTCGCGAACGAGGCTTTGAATAACGTTGTAAGTAACTCGTCTCTCAGAGGATTCTTCAAAACGAGATCAAAGTATATTTGAACAAAACTATATTTACAACCCGCAATCGACTAGTGTTTTCCCTCATTCGCATTTGTTTCTTTAGCGACCGACTCATGCGAAGATTCTCCCGGTTGGATTTGCGGTTGCGGTAGGGGCAGCAACAGTGCCAGCGCCGAATACATCGGGGGCGTTAACAGGCGCGATATTCCGCCGGCCAACAAAGAACATGCCATCAGACTCAGCACCATAGATTGCCCTGACACCATTTCCATTACGATGATGAACGCGGTGATCGGCCCCTGCGTGCTCGCAGCAAGAAAGCCGACCATGCCGAGCGCAACCAGAGGAATTGCCGCTTGCGGTGAAACGTTCATCAGGACAGCAACATCATGACCAATGCTGGCACCAATCGTGAGCGAAGGCGCAAATACGCCCGCAGGCACACCGGTCCAGGCGGTCAGCCATGTCGCACAAAATTTTAGAACAGTAAAAACGCTAGTCAACTCGGCTTTTCCTTCAAGCAGCGCGCGCGTCGCCTCATAGCCAGCGCCGACGGTGGCACCCTTGCTGACGATTCCGATGATCGCCACCAACAACGCACACCCCGCGCCAAAACGAAGCGGATGCGCGGCGCGCATTTGTGTGAATCGGTCAGGCAGTCCGCGAATGGACGCCACCACCAGCCGCGCGAACAGCCCGCCGGCAAGACCGGTTGCGATTGCAACTAAAAGGCCCGGCACAAATAGCGACCATGACAACTCGTGTCCTTGCAGTCGACCAAAGTAAGTCAAATTCCCGAAAAAGGAGATAGACACCAAACCCGCAAGCACGATGCACGCAATCACAATCGAGCTGTGTTTCATGCCGCGTCGACCTGATAGTTTTTCAATCGCAAATATCACGCCACCGAGTGGCGTATTAAATGCTGCGGCGATACCCGCCGCCGCGCCCGCCACCATCAAATCGTGAGCATCAATTTCGCTTCGTGGCGAAAGCCAGCGCTTGGCATGGCTCATCACACCGGCCCCAACTTGCACGAACGGGCCTTCGCGACCAATCGATAACCCAGCGAGCAGCCCGGCAACGACTAGCCCGATCTTATGAGCCGAGAGCCGCAGCGATACGAGCCATTTGACCTGATTGCCCGCGAGTTCGGGCGTCAGCGCGCGCATGACTTGCGGAATGCCTGAGCCCATGGTGCCCGGAGCAAATCGCTTCATCCACCAAATGATCAGCACGGTCAATGCGGGTGTCCATACGAGCGCGAAATACGGCGCATATTTGCCGCTCCCAATGATCGTATCGAACACGTGACTCGCGGCGGTGGCGCAGTAGGTGAACCCCACTGCGACCAGACCCGTTGCAGCGGCGTAGCCCAAAATGATGGCTTGATCGAGCAGGCGCCGGTGGTCAAATACGCCGAAATCGGTCGGCTCATGATCGAGATGCGACTCGCCATGACTATCTTTTGGTGAACTGTTCATTTCAGACCTGTGACAGTGTTCCGAACGTTACCTGGATAAACATTTTTAATCTCGCTGACCGCAACCCAAGCGCTTGTTGTCGGCGGAGGCAGGGGGCACGATCTGCCCACTCACGCCAATAGCCTCATTTTCTGCTCTGCAGTCAGTCCCGATCTTTCATCAGGTGCCCACAAACTACTTTTGAGTACTCCGACAGCGCCGCAATCGCGTCCGAATCTAATGGATGCGCGGCAACTATACGCGCCCACGCATCACGCATGATGTCGCAGTCCTGAAGGGGCAGCCAGGATGCTTCGAGCGTTTTGATGTGATGAGTATCAGAGTCACTCAATGGCGCTTTGCCGATAGCGCCAAGCAAGCTCCGCAACCATTCGCGCGCAGGCAACCATCGGCGCTCGAACGGGTTAAACAGCTTTGCGTCCATCCCGTCCCGACAGGCCACAAAGCGGCTCACACGATCGGTGCTGTAGGGGTTGGTGGCTGCAGGAAGCGTTAACGTTCCGTCCATGATGAGCGCGGCGCAGCCTCTCGTGAACGCCGCCAAAGCGACCGCTTTATATACTGACAACGGCGTGTCAAACACGCGCACTTCGACGGTGCCGAATTCGGCCTTGGGGCGCACATCCCAGTACACATCTTTCAGCGAATCAGCGAGCCCGGTTGAAAATATTTCCGACGCAATCGATTCGAATTCAGCCCAGCTGCCCAAGTGCGGCATCGGCCCACCGTGTGGATACACGAGCGGTTCGAGAGGCCGAGCCGCGCAGAATCCGGTGTCGGTCATCTGGAGAAGCGGCGAAGCGGCAGACATCGCGATAAAGAGAGGGCACAGTGCTTGAAGCGAATTCGCGAGATGAATCGCTTGGTCGCCACTCGGCACGCCGATATGTACGTGCATGCCGTACGTCGAAAAGCGCTTGGGCAGAAATCCAAACTTGGTGGACAGCTCGCTCGCGCGATCAGTCGGTGACAGCACTCTGTCGTTCCAGAACTGATTGACC
>JBBRGY010000450.1:0-3053 GCA_038223495.1 Burkholderiales bacterium
TCGATGTTTCCGGGGGATGGTAGGTAGGGTCTGACGTGCATGTTGCATCTTGGGCCCGCACGGCATTGTCCGATGCGGTCACGGGAGGCCGCGAGAATTTATGTTCAAGTTTCTGACAGGTTATTTTTCCACCGACATCGCCATTGATCTCGGTACCGCTAATACGCTGATCTATGTGCGCGGCAAGGGCATTGTTCTTGACGAGCCCTCGGTTGTGGCAATCCGCCAGGAAGGCGGGCCCAACGGCAAACGCGTCATCCAGGATGTGGGCTTATCCGCCAAGCAGATGCTCGGTCGTACACCAGGCAACATCACGGCGATTCGCCCGATGAAAGACGGCGTGATTGCCGACTTCAACGTCACCGAGCAGATGCTGAAACAGTTCATCCGCAAGGTGCTCGACAGCAAGATGTTCAGCCCGAGCCCGCGCATCATCATCTGTGTGCCTTGCGGCTCAACGCAGGTTGAGCGACGCGCAATTCGTGAGTCGGCGCTAGGCGCTGGTGCTTCGAAAGTGTTCCTGATCGAAGAGCCGATGGCTGCGGCGATTGGTGCTGATCTGCCTATTTCAGATGCGACCGGATCGATGGTTGTCGACATCGGCGGTGGCACCACCGAAGTGGGCGTGATTTCTCTGGGTGGCATGGTCTACGCGGGCTCGGTTCGTGTCGGCGGCGACAAGTTTGATGAAGCAATCATCAATTACATCCGTCGCAATTACGGCATGCTGATCGGAGAAACCACCGCTGAAATGATCAAGAAGAAGATCGGCTCGGCTTTCCCGGGCAGCGAAGTGCTCGACATGGAAATCAAGGGCCGTAATCTGGCCGAAGGTATTCCGCGTGCGTTCACTGTTTCTTCGAACGAAATCCTCGAGGCGCTGACCGATCCGTTGAACGCTATCGTCAGTGCGGTGAAACAGGCGCTGGAGCGCACGCCACCGGAGCTTGGGTCCGACATCGCCGAAAAAGGCATGGTACTCACGGGTGGTGGCGCGCTGTTGCGCGACATTGACCGCTTGCTCATGGAAGAAACGGGGCTGCCCGTAGTCGTGGCCGAAGACCCGCTGACTTGCGTGGTGCGTGGCTGCGGAAAGGCGCTCGAAAACATCGACCGTCTGTCTTCGATTTTCACGACCGACTAAGAAAGCGCAAAAAGTGACCTTCTTCTGCCCACGCCTTCACGTAGAGAGCGTCGGCAGAAGAATCACGGCACCGTTGAAGTTTTATGCACGGTAGAGTCACCTCGTTGCCCTCCGAGCCGCGTCGATTTTTTAATCGCGGGCCTAGCCCGATCGCACGTCTGACGTTTTTCGGTGTGATTTCTATCGCGATCATGTTCATTGATGCACGCTTTCGCACGCTAGAAACGGTGCGAATGGCCATTGCGACTGTCGTTTACCCAGTGCAAGAGGCGGCGCTGTTGCCGGCGCAAATGGCGACGCGCATCGGGCAATTTTTCGACACGCGGGACGACCTTCGTGCTGAAAACACGAAACTAAAAGCTGAACTTCTCGTCGCGTCGCAGGCACAACAGTCGCAAGTGGCTGCGAAACAGGAAGCTGATCGCCTGTCAAAGCTTTTAAACATTTCACAAACGGCGCAGACTAAAGCGCAAGCTGCGAGAGTGGTTTACTTGGCACGCGATCCGTTCTCGCAGAAAGCGTTCGTGGATCGCGGCGCATCGCAGAACTTCGAACCGGGCTCTGCCGTGGTCGATGAGCTGGGTCTGCTCGGACAATTAACGCGCGTGCATCCGCTGCTAGCCGAAATCACACTGCTGACCGAAAAAGACTTCGCAGTACCCGTAAAAATCGAGCGTACTTCAATGCATGCGCTGCTCTACGGGCGCGGCCCCGGTAAGTTGCCAGAACTGCGCAATGTCGCGAGTAACGCGGACGTAAAAGAAGGCGATCTGCTGCTGACCTCAAGCATTGATGGCTTGTATCCCGGCAATATTCGAGTCGCCCGCATTACGGGGGTTCAGCGCGACGCCGAAAGCCCGTTCGCGCGCATTGAATGCCTGCCGACGGCCTCTGTGGCCGGAGCGGACACGGTACTGGTGCTCGACAAACCGCCTGCACTTGCGCCTCGACCTGCGCTTGAGGCAGCCAACGATTCATCAGCAAAAAAACGGCGATGAACCGCTTTCATTTGCCCGATTCGCCACTTTTCAAAATCGCGAGTCCGGAGGATATCCTGCTGTCGGCGAAGCCGTGGTTTGTGGCGATTACGCTGGCCTTTGCCTTCACGATCAATTTATTGCCACTGTCGGGCTTTGCGCTTGCACTGCGGCCTGATTTTTTTGCGCTGGTCCTGCTCTATTGGGCGATCCATCAGCCACGCTGGATCGGCATTGGGTTGGCTTGGGCCTGTGGACTTTTAACGGACGTGGTGGAAGCCAATCTGTTCGGACAGCATGCGTTGGCGTATGCCATTCTCGGCTTTGCGGCGGGCTATTTTCATCGTCGCGTGCTGCGGTTTCCAGTTTGGCAACAGGCGCTGCATGTACTTGGGCTATTGCTCATTGCGCAAGGCGTAGTGCTTGTGTTGCGACTCATGAGCGGCGCTTCTCCACCTAGCGCTGCGTTTGTCCTTGGAAGCGTGACCAGCGCACTGCTGTGGCCTGTGTTGTCTGCGTTGCTCCAGTGGCCGCAGCGCGTTCGCTCGCTGCTCGATTAGGACTGTCAGTTTGCAGATGTCAACCGAACTCCGGAATCACGATCAGGAGCTCTTCTGGTTTCAGCGGCGGTTATCGCTCGCGGCGGCGATTGTTGTGCTCGGATTTCTGGCCCTGCTTGGCCGTTTTGTCTACCTACAAGTCATTCAGCACAAGCATTTTGCGACGTTGGCTGAAGCCAATCGAATCGACATTCAACCCGAGGCCCCGAATCGCGGCATCATTACAGATCGCAATGGCGTGGTGTTGGCCTCCAACTACTCGGCCTATACGCTCGAGATGAATCCGCAAAAAATTACTGACCTCGATGCAGCCATCGACGAGGTTGGCAAAATCGTCGAAATCTCCGCGCGTGATCGCCGACGCTTCAAACG
>JBBRGY010000451.1:0-3012 GCA_038223495.1 Burkholderiales bacterium
CTCGCTGGCGACGCCGGGGCCGATGACTTCGGACAGGCCGTAGATGTCCACCGCGTCAATGCCCATGCGCTTTTCAATCGCGCTGCGCATGTCGTTGGTCCACGGCTCCGCGCCGAAGATGCCGATGGCGAGCGAGGACGCAGTGGGGTCGAGGCCCTGACGCTCGAATTCTTCCGCGAGCGCGAGGCAGTAGCTCGGCGTGACCATGATGACGTCGGGCTTGAAATCATTGATCAGCTGCACCTGTTTTTCGGACTGCCCGCCGCTCATGGGGATCACGGTGCACCCGAGGCGTTCGACGCCGTAGTGCGCGCCAAGCCCGCCGGTAAACAGGCCGTAGCCATATGCCACATGCACGATGTCGCCAGGGCAGCCGCCGCCTGCGCGAATGCTGCGGGCCACGAGGTCCGCCCAGTTGTCGATGTCCTGATGGGTATAGCCGACTACGGTTGGTTTGCCGGTGGTGCCGCTCGATGCGTGGATGCGCGTGACTTGTTGGCGCGGTACGGCGAACATGCCGAACGGATAGTTTTCGCGGAGGTCGTTTTTTACGGTGAACGGGAATTTGGCTAGGTCAGACAGTTGTTTTAGATCGCCAGGATGCACGCCTTTCGCATCGAAACTTTTGCGGTAGTGCGACACGTTGTCGTAAGCGTGTGAGAGGCTCCACTGCATGCGTTTCAACTGCAACGCTGCGATTTCATCGCGGGAGGCGGTTTCGATGGGGTGCAGTGGTGTCGGATTTTTTGTTGGCATCTTTGTAGGGCGGACAGTGCTCGCCTTGTGAACGTTGGTTGCGTAGCCCGGATGCTCGTCATCCGGGTTCGTCTGCGCGTCGAAGGCAAATATCTGCGCTTCGCGATGGGACTACGGTTACCCGGATGCGAGCATCTGGGCTACGGCGTTGTCGAAATCACTTCACCGGCAATTCTTGCGCTTTTGCCACGGAACAGGGCGATCACGTCGCTGTTCTGATTGGTGAGTGTGATGTCGTAGACGCCTTGTCGGCCACGCTGCACTTGCTCCTCTGCGACGGCCACCAACGTGTCGCCCAGCGCGGCGGGTGCCAGAAATTCAATCGAGAAACCGCTAGCGACGGTGTTTAAGTTGCCGCTGTTGCAGGCGTACGCGAACGCGGTGTCGCACAAGAGCGACATGTAGCCGCCGTGGCAGATGTTGTGCCCGTTTACCATGTCTTGCCGGACGATCATCGATGTGGTGGCGCTGCCACGACTGACGGCGACGATCTGGATGCCGAGAGCGCGGGCGGCGTGGTCGCGCGAGTACATCGCGTCGGCGACTTCTTGCGGCGAGGGTTGCGGTTGAGTCACTTCGTTCATCCTCTCAGCGGAAAGTGCCATCGCTCCACACCTTTCGTTGCAGCAGCAAGGATTGTCGATAGCGATGGTCGCCGGTGTGCCCTTGCAGGTTCACCAATATAGCGTTCATCAGCGTGATGCCGATGCGGTCTGCCGTTTCGAGTGGGCCTTCGGGGTGACTGAGGCCAAGCTTCATCGCGGTGTCTACGCCCGCGCTATCGGCCACGCCCTGCAGCACCGCGTCTGCGCCTTCGTTAGCGAGCATGGCAAGCGTGCGTGCCACGATCATGCCGGGAATATCGTCGATCACCGAGACTTCCATGCCGAGAGCGCGGAAGAGGCCGACGGCATCGGCTAGCGCGGCGGTGCTCGTTTCTTCGCCGCGCGCCAAAGCGACGCGTGGCGTCTTCGAAAAATCTCGCGCAAGGTCGAGCATGACGACGTTGGTGATGTCCTCTTCGTAGGCGAGCTGCGTGGCCGAGCGCCCATCGTTTAAGCAAACGGTGGCATTGCCCACGCGCAGCATGCCCGCGCCGAGCGGGTCGTCTTCTTTTCGCGCTTGCACTTTGATGCCCGCCGCTTTGATGCGCTCGATGAGCGGGTCAAGCGCGTCGGATTCCAGCAAATACTGAATCGACGTCGGAACGGGGCCGAGCGATGATGCGGGACTGTCGGCCGCGACCGGTTTTCCATCGACATAGCGATAAAAGCCGCGTCCCGATTTGCGGCCCAGAAGACCACCAGCAACCATCTCTTCCTGCGTCAAACTCGGGCGGTAGCGACTGTCCTGGTAGTACGCGTTCCACACGCTTTTTGTCACCAACAAATTGACGTCGAGACCGATCAGATCTAGCAACTCAAATGCCCCTAACCGGAAGCCGCCGACTTCGCGCAGGATCAGGTCAATCGTCGCCACATCGGCCGCACCAGACTCCAGCGCGCGGAACGCTTCGGCGTAGTAAGGTCGCGCCACTCGGTTGGCGATAAATCCCGGCGAGCTTTTGCAGCGAACCGGCGTTTTCTTCCATTCGATTGCAGCGGCCTCCACCTTGGCTACGGCTTCGGGAGAAGTGAGAAATCCGCTAACCACTTCGATCAATGGCATCAACGGCGCAGGGTTGAAAAAATGCATGCCGACCACGTTTTGCGGACGGGCCAAACCGTTAGCGATGGCAGTTATCGAAATGGACGATGTGTTGCTACCAAAGATCGTGGTTTCGGCGCAAATACTTTCCAGCGATTTGAAAAGCGCTTGCTTCGCAGCCAAGTCTTCGATGATCGCTTCAATGACTAAATCGCAGTCATGAAATTCGGCGAGATCAGGAGCGGCGCTGATGCGGGCTAGGGTGGCGGTTGCGGCCTCAGCCGTGAGCTTGCCTTTTGCCGCCAGCGCGTGCAGCGTAGTGCCCGTGCGCTCGATCGCCAAGACCGCCGCTCCGTTACGAGCATCAAACAATTTGACCGAACAACCGGCCTGCGCGGCAACCTGCGCGATGCCGGCACCCATGGTGCCAGCGCCGATTACGCCGATACTGGTGAAGGAGTTGGGAAGGATGTTTGAGCTTTGCGACATGACGATAGATGCTCCGCGCGGAAGAGACAGTAGAGACAGATAGTTGTTGCAACGATGCTATCGCAAGGTCCAATATGGTGTCGCACGACGCTGTCTATGCTGGACATCCATGATTGACAG
>JBBRGY010000452.1:0-2995 GCA_038223495.1 Burkholderiales bacterium
ATGTCGTGCGAAATGCCCGCGAGCATGGTGCTGCGATCCCGCTCCAACCGCTCCAGATTGGCGGCCATACGATTAACGTTACGGGCAACGCGGGCGATTTCCGTCGGGCCATCTTCGGGCAGCGGATCGGGGCGTTTACCGACGGCGACTTTGTCCACAGCATCCGCCAAATCAGCGAGCGGCCGTGACAGCCGTCGTGCGAACCAGAGCGTCGCGGCGAGCAGGATCACCAATAGGCCGGCAAGCGTCGCCAGAAGGCGCATAGGAACCTCGCCAGTATCGACATTGCGGACAGGAATGCCCGCCCATACTGATCGGGTGCCCTGCTCTCCGAGCTTCAGCTTGATCCAAACGACGGGTTGATCGAGCCGCATGCCAAGGCGAATCTCGGTGTCGTGCCCCAATTGCTCTTGCAGTTTTTCGACCAGCGGCGCGAGCGCAGCGCCGCGCGGTACTTGTCCAATTTCGGGGCGGCGATCCGTGGGAATCAACATCACGCCGTATTGACGCCCCAGTCGCTGCAAATGCTGCATGGGGCGCTGGGCACCTTCCTCAACCGGAGCACTTGCAAGCGTCACACGCAAGGCCTCGATCTGCGCCATTTTCGCTTCGGTGAAATTGCGTGCGATGAGCGTGGCGCGGTCCTGTTGGAACAGAAAAACCATCGCGAGCACGGCAACGGCTAGCGCGATCATGAGGAGCGCCGCAAGCCGCCAAAACAGCGTCTTAGGCATCAACGATCACTTGATCGGGCACGAACACGTAACCCCGCCCCCAGACCGTCTGGATGTAGCGCGGTTTCGCAGCGTCGGGCTCAACGAGCTTGCGCAGACGCGAGACCTGCACGTCTACGGCACGATCAAATACTTCATGCTCTTTTCCACGAGCGAGCATCGACAGTCGCTCGCGCGTCAGCGGCTCATGCGGATGCGTGACGAACACCTTAAGCATCGCGAATTCGCTCGTGGTGAGATCCTGCGCCTCGCCCTTTCTCGTGAGTACACGCGTGGCGAAATTAACCTCACATTCACCAAACGCAATGGGCTGATCGTTCGGCAACGGCGCGCCCGGCGAAATCTCTGCGGCACGGCGCAACACAGCGTGGATACGTGCCACCAGTTCGCGCGGATTAAATGGTTTGCCGAGATAGTCGTCAGCGCCGGCGTCAAGTCCGTCGATGCGCTCATCGTCGTCGCCCTTCGCGGTAAGCATGATCACAGGCGTTCGATCCCCTGCTGCACGAAGGCGTTTGCACACCGACAGGCCGTCCTCGTGCGGCATCATCCAGTCGAGCACGATCAGATGCGGTGGATCGCGCTCCAGCCGCTTCGACAGGTCTCGCGCGTCAGCCAACGCCGACACGCGAAAACCCTGTTCTGCAAGAAAGCGCTGAAGCAGTTCGCGCAGGCGCTGGTCGTCATCGACAACAAGAATGTGGTGGCTCGGAGCATTCATATTGGAAACATAACAGACGCCCCAATCTATTGAACGCAAGCATTACAACTGTTTACAAAACCATCCGCGCGTCGCGGCCAACGGTGCGCAAAAATCACCTTCAATCTATTGCCACTTTCCCGGAGTCCCTCATGAAACCCTTAAAAAGCGTGGGCCGAATCGCGGCGATGCTGCTTCCGTTCATTCTCTCGGCGTCGCTGCCTTCGCTTACTCAGGCCGCCCCCCCCGGCATGCCTGAAATTGGCCTGCCATTTGGCAATCATTTCGCCGCGATGAAGGCAAAGCTCAATCTGAACGCGACGCAAGATGCGCAATATTCAGCCGCTTCACAAGCCACAATCAAGGCAATTGAGGCTGCTCGTCAGGCGCGAACTGCTTCGGCAGCGACCGCCAAAGCGGAACTTGCCAAAGCCGATCCTGATTTCGGGCGCATTCTGACGCTTCGGGACGAGGCGCAAGCGGCAACGGCTACAGAGAGAAAAACGGCCATTTCAGAATGGGTCAAATTTACCCAATTGCTCTCGACGGAACAAAAAGCGCTGATCAAAGGTCAACTGCTTGACCGCGTCTCTCGCGCCGATGAAATGCGCGAGAAGTTTCGCCAGCGGCACGGCGGGTAGCTCCCGCTTTGTAACGAGCGGATTTGTCGTGGTCGTGACCCAACGTTACGGTTAACACGAATGCTCATGCCTAACACCCAGCCTCGGCTGGGTTTTTTATTGGGTGATCGGTAAATGTTGAAACATCACTTTCCAGAACTTTAATGGCTACGCTCGCTTGACAAGCTTGGGCAACACCACTAATATGACATCCGCATACTCAGATTTCTCTTCTAGTGTGTACCTTTGAGACCACCCCTCGATACACCTCCGGTCTTATCAGGTCTCTCAGGACTACGGCCCGCGTCTCGCGGGCCTTTTTTTGCCTGTCGTTTCTAGCGTTCCGGCTATCCGCCAAGCGCTTTAATCAACGCGACGCTCGCGGCAAACTGCTCGCTGCGCAGTCCCAGTTCAGTTCTTCGAGCACTGTACTCCGCCGCCTGCGCAGTCGCAACGTTGAGGAAACTTACCGTTCCGGCTTTGTATTGATTCAGCGCAATCGTCAGCGCTTCCTGTGCGGCCTGTACCGCCTGTCGTTGCACTACAAGCTCGTCGGCGAGGACACGCAGTGTCGCCAGGTTGTCTTCAACCTCCTGAATCGCGCCGAGAACGGTTTGTCGGTAGGCAGCAACCGTCTGATCGTAGGACGCTTGCGCCTGAGCTTTCGAGGCGTCCCGTGCGCCGCCGTCAAACAACGACAGCGCCAACGCCGGTCCAACAGACCAAAAGCGATTCGGCAACGAAAATAAATCAGCCAAGGTGGTGCCGCGTTGCCCAAGCGAGCCTGATAAAGAAATCGTCGGGTAGTAGGCTGCAATGGCAATGCCAATCTGTGCATTGGCAGCAGCCATTCGGCGCTCAGCCGCTGCGATGTCGGGCCTGCGTTGCAACAGCTCCGACGGCACCGACGCGGCGACCGCCGGCAGCGTGAGCGGATAACC
>JBBRGY010000453.1:0-2994 GCA_038223495.1 Burkholderiales bacterium
GATGGCAACGCGTTAGACACCCTGACGTTCAGCCTCACCGCCGCTCCGAGCGGCGCGACATTGAATCCCGCGCCGGTGGTCGACTGGACACCCAGCAACGCGCAGCTCGGCGTTCACACCTTTAGTGCTCGGGTGACCGACGCTGGGGGCCGCAGCGATAACGGTACGTTCAAAATCACTGTCGTCGCGCAGAACCGTGCGCCACAGTTGGCTGCTCTTGCTGACGTAAATGTTGCGCGTGGCGTGACTTTCACGCGGACGCTCTCGGCGACTGATCCCGATGGCGACCCGATTACCTTCACGTTAGTCAGCGCGCCAACCGGCATGACGCTTTCTGGCGCAACGCTGAATTGGCCTACAGCTAGCGTTACGTCCGGCGACTTTGCCGTCACTGTCAAAGCCTCCGACCCCGCCGGTTTGTTCGATGCCAAGCGCTTTATGATCAAAGTCACGCCGTCCGCCGCGCCTGTCGCGCAAGACGACACGTACAGCGTGCAAATCGGGCAAACGCTCACCGTGCCTGCGGCGCAAGGCGTGCTCGCCAACGACGTTGACCCGGCGGGCGGCGCGCTGACTGCAAACAAACTCACCAGCCCGAGCAAAGGCAGCGTTTCAGGATTTAACGCAGATGGCAGCTTTACCTACGTTGCGCCAAACTCGGTCGGAACGACGTTCAATCCCGTGCTGAAGACCGATCAAATCGTTGCCGACAATTCGTCGGTTGACAGTTGGCAGCTGGTTGATGTCAACGGCGACGGCTATCCCGATCTCATATATCTCGACAGCGTGGTTCCGGGCTTTCAGGGAACGCTCAGGGCGTGGGATATCAAAAATAATGCGTCGCTCTGGTCAACCGATGCAAGCGACGGCAATTGCCGACTCAATTTTGGCAACATCCAAACCGCCCACATGAGCGTCGCAGATATCGACGACGACGGTGTGCCCGATGTCGTGATCGGAGGAAGCTGCGACATACCGTTTGGGACGTTCGACGACAAGTCACAGCTCATCGCGATCAATGCTCGAACGGGCGCGTTCAAGTGGAAATCAGCGCCCATTCTCGACGCGGGGTTTAACACGTTCTCGACCAGCGAATGGCCAGCATTTACTAAATACTCAGCTCCGCTCAATGTCGTTCGGCTGCGCGCCGGTGAAAAGCCGAGCGTCGTCATCGGTGTCGCAGCGACCGGTTTCGCCACGCGGGACTATGGGCTTCCCACGCAAAGCACGCGACCGAAGTGTTCGGCGATTGTCCCCAGCGTGCCCGACGGCTACTTCGTGCCGACCGCAAGCGAGACGTCGCCCCATTACTACACCTGCGTCGGCGTGATTGTGGTGGACGGCGCAACGGGAGCCGTCACGCAACGCATGATTCGCGATGTTGGCCCGTACGGAAATCCGTACAACTACCCCGGCAATGCGCGGCTCGGTAGCGTGGCGGGTGTGTTGGTCGGCGATTTCACCGCCGCGGGAGAAAACAAATTCAATTATCTGGGCGCAGTGTGGAATTTGGACGGCACGAAATTTGGCACGTCATTCCCGACTGATATTCAGTCGATTGCTCTGGGCAATTTTGATGATTCGCCGGATGTTGAAATGGTCTATGTCGAGAACCGCCAAGACCTCCTTGTTAATCGCCTCGTCGTCAAAAAGCACGATGGGCGCGAGTTATGGTCGCTGCCGCTGCCGGCACAAGGCACAGGCAAGATCACGGTGGCTGATCTCGATGGCGACGGCTACCCAGATATTGTGTTCGGCATCGAGCTGGGTACCGTGTCTGAGGTGTGGGCGGTTGATCATCGCGGTCGCGTGAAGTGGATCCATTCAATTCCGAATAGCGACGTGCAGGACTACAACCGTGGAACCCGAGAAGGTCGCATCGCGGTGTTTGATCTGGACGGGGACGGGTTACCTGAAGTCATTTTCAATGTGTATTCCGAGTTGCGTTTTTTGAATGGCGTGGATGGCACGATCAAGGGCAGCGCGCCTACCCTCTCGGAAGGGCAAAACTGGTACACCGTCGCTCGCGTTGTCGATATCGATAACGATGGACATGCCGACGTGGTCACCTTTTCAGCGGGCACGAGGGGTAGTTGTTGTGGGTATGGGATTGCCGGGCCAAGGGCCTTGTCGCACATCAGGGTCTATAGCGACAGCGCAAATCTTTGGCGTCCGGCGCGAAAGATTGACCATCAATGGGCGGTATTGGCAAACAATATCAACGACGACGGCACGGTGCCCACTACTGTGCCATTGCCCAACAGTTTCGCGACACCCAGAACCAATGTATTTGGTACACCCGCGCAACTCGCAGCACCGGTCGATCCGCGCACGGCGCAACAAGATTCATTTACTTACGCGGCTGACAACGGCGCGCTAACGTCCGCGCCAGCGACGGTGAACGTCAACATTCTGCCGACCAATCGTCCGCCGAAATTTGTGAGCGTTCCGCCCACTCGCTACATTCCATTGACTGCACCCACCAACTTCGCTGTCCGCGCGGTTGATCCAGACGTGGGCGACACGATCACCTATTCAATCCTTCACCAGACAGGCTGGAACGCGGCGTGCACCATCAATGCGACGTCAGGCGACATCACCTGTCCCGGAGGCTATGGCACACCTTTGATTGTTGTTGCCGCCACCGACAGCTTTGGCGCCAGAGCGATACAAACGTTGGCGTTGACGCCGTCGGCGGGCCTTGGAACCGTACCCAATGTGGTCGGTTTGGCGAGCGCCGCAGCCGATACCGCGTTGACCACAGGGGGCTTTGCCACGGGCGCAGTGGTCGAGGCGTTCAGCACACAGCCCATCGGCCAGGTCGTGAGCCAGTTCCCATCGGCAGGTGCCAGTGCGTTGCAGGGTGAACTAGTTGAGCTCACGGTGTCGAAAGGGCCCGCACCAGTGGTAGTGCCGTTCGTGGTGGGTAATGCACTCACCGCGGCAAATTCAGTGATGAGCACCGCAGGATTCACAACAACGAGCAGCCGCGTC
>JBBRGY010000454.1:0-2987 GCA_038223495.1 Burkholderiales bacterium
AAAGCCCGTGCCAACCTCACCATCCAGCGCTACAAAGGCCTGGGTGAGATGAATGCCGAGCAGTTGTGGGACACCACGATGGACCCGAAAGTCCGTCGCCTGCTCAAAGTACAGATCGAAGACGCGATTGCAGCAGACGAAATTTTCACTACATTGATGGGTGAAGAGGTAGAGCCACGTCGAGCGTTTATTGAGGGGAATGCGTTGGGTGTTCGGAATTTGGATGTTTAGTGCCCGCAATGCGAAGTGCGTTTGCCGTTCTCTTTTTTGTGTTTCTGTGTCACACGCCAGCTGCCGCTGAAAAAGAAACGCATCGATCCGCCTATCAACCGCGCAAAGATGAACAGCGACAAATAGTTATTGAGTCGATCGACGAAGCTGGCTCACGTCGCGTGCGAATTGCTTCACCAGGCGGCAACGGATTTCTAGTTGATGAATTAGTATCGCCTGAGATTAGCGGCGCTACGCCTTCGCTAACGTTCGACGATCTGGATGGTGATGGCTATTTGGATGTGGTGAGTCCAATTTGGGAGGGAGCGACGGGAAACGCGGGCTACGTTGTGCGTCTGTTCGACCCTCACACGCGACGACTTACCCTTGCGACTAAGAAGAGATCTCTCGGCGTTAGCGAGGAATTTTTGAATCCAAAATGGATTTCGTCATCGCGTTGGTTGCACGAACGTGCGCACGGAGGGCACGCTGGCTATATCTTTAACGAATACTGTTCTCGTTGGAAAGGATCGGTGTCAGTGACCAAGCTTTTGATAGAGTCCATCAACCTGCCCTTACAAAAGGACGAAGAGGAGGTTCGGTATCGACTGCGATTTACTGCGCTGGATGACTCTGGGCGACGGTCGCAGCGCCAAATGATCCTGTCGCGAGAAATGCTCGCGGAACGTTTTTTTTCGCCGCAGTCGAGAAATGATCGATGTACTAAATGGATGGATACGTTTCGGTTGCTGCGACGGCCGCACGATTAATATTTCGAACCGATGGTGCGCGCTCTGGCGCATACCCTACGATATTTGGATAGGTTAGCGGTGTTTGTATAACATCATGTGATACATTGCTGGAATTGTGAACCGAGGATTGGCATGACTCATGGATTCGACGATCACTGAAACCATCACCGCGCGCGACGCGGTTCATAACTTTGCGCATTTTGCGAGCCTTGCCGAGTCAGGCAAGGAGATCATCATTACGCGTCGTGGCAAACCGTCGCTCAAGCTTGTGCGCGCCGATCCGCCCACTGCGATGACCAAAGATGAGCGCGAGGCGTTGATAAAGAAGGCGTTGTCATTTCGTTTCAGCAAACCCTATGGCAAGAAGTTCGAGCGCTCTGATGCGTACGATGAATGACGTATGAATTCGCTTGATACGAACATTCTTGTGTACGCAGCCGATGCTTCGGATTCAAAAAAACAGACTATTGCGTTGCGGTTGATAACGAAAGCTTCGCGAGAAGGTTGGCCCGTGTGCGCGCAGGTGTACGGCGAGTTCTTCAATGTTGCAATTCGGCGCAAGCACACGACTCGGTCGGAAGCCGAGACCGTGATCAGCGCCTGGAAGTTGCTGATGCCACCAGTGGCGTCATCATTGGCAGCGCACGACGGAGCGCTGGAGTTAGCCACAGCGCACCAAATGCAATATTGGGACGCGCTCATCATCGCAACTTGCGCTGAGCATGGCGTGAAGCAGTTGTACACGGAAGACGGCCCAGGGATTGTTAAGCCGCTGGGCGTGCGTTGTACTGACCCGTTCTAGCGCCTCAGCAGATTTCCGCTAGCGTTGGTGAGAATGTTGACCGCGTCTATGACTGCCGGGTTGCAACCTACAACGTCACGCCGTTCACTGCCGCAGGTGGCACAGTCATAGCTAGCGCAGCGGTCAGCGCAATATTCCACGTGCCTTGCGCGGAGGTGTTGGCGCTGTGGTTGGTTTCGGTGTCGTACCTGATGTTGGCGGCGGCGAGGCGGGCGATGTGCTGGACTCTGGCGTTGTCGGGGCTGGTGCCCGCTTCGATGTCGACCTTGATACGCCGTGCCCCGAGTATGCCGAGATCGAGGTGTCCTTGCTCGTGGCGCAGCAATGCGTCTGTATGTGCCTTGCCACTCTCGACAATTGCCGTGTGTTGCACCTGAATATCGGCGGTGAGGGCGTTGCCGGTTTGCGACCACGAAACGCTGATCCGGGCGCCGGCCTGAGCGTCGCCGTCCTCGATATCGTCAGCGCCGACGACTTCAAAGTCCGACCAGCCCAGTGTTTCTTTGGAAATTGTGATGGTTGCAACTCGTGACATAACGGCTCCGTTTGAAGTAGTGACACGGCTACAAAGACGCAAACGGCTCAAATTGTGCGACACAGCGCCCTAGCAAGCCTCTGATGCGGCGGCATATTCTCCGGCCAGCACTAAACTTTAGTGATGACGCACAACACCCGTATTGTTTTCATCTGCATGGGCAACATCTGCCGCAGCCCGACGGCTGAAGGCGTGTTTCGCCAGAAGGTGAGCGCGGCGGGGCTTAGCGATCACATCGCGATTGATTCGGCGGGGACGCACGACTATCACCCTGGCAGTCCACCCGATGAACGCTCACAGCATCATGCGTTGCAGCGCGGTTATGACTTGTCGGATTTGCGGGCGCGGGCGCTGTCGGAGGCTGACATCGAGCGCTCTGATTGGCTCATCGTGATGGATGACCTGAACTATGCGACCGTTCGAGCGCGGATGGGCGACGCGCATCAGCACAAGCTGCGGCGGCTGGCGGAGTTCTGCCGAAACGATTCGCATCAGAGCGTGCGCGAAGTGCCCGATCCGTATTACGGCGAACGCGCGGATTTTGAGCGCGTGCTGGATCTGGTGGAGGATGGCTGTAACGGGTTGCTGACCCACGTTAGTCAGGCGATCGGTCCTGTGACACGACCTCAGTGACTGGCTAGCAGCCATTCCAGATATACCGCACCCCGTCGCGTTGCGGCCAGATCGA
>JBBRGY010000455.1:0-2986 GCA_038223495.1 Burkholderiales bacterium
CATGCAAAGTCATGATCAATTGGTGAAAAAGCTGATGGCGCGCCCCGGCGTTCGTGCTGAGGTTGATCGATTGGAGCGCGAGGAACTTGCCTTGCTCGACTCACTACTCAAAGCGCGCCAGGAAGCAGGACTGACCCAAGCGGAGGTGGCGGAGCGCATGGGAACACAAGCGCCGTCGGTCGCACGACTCGAGCGTGCGCTGGCGACCGGGAAACACTCGCCGTCGGTGGCGACGCTGCGGCGATACGTTAAGGCCTGCGGTCGCCGTCTCGTATTGCAGGTCGCCTGACTCTTTTTGGGTTTAACGCACTGAGCGCGAAAGGCGTTGAGGAGTAAGAAAGCATGGATAAATCCATTTCGGCGGCTGCAAAGACCAAAACAAAAACAGTTCCGTACGATGTGTCTGAGCAACTGCGGACGCCTGAAAAAATGGCGGCCTACCTCAATGCGTGGCTCGTGGAATCCCCGACGACACCGCTGGAATGACGTGACGACAACGTCACTGCCGCCGTCGATCGGCGTCATCGCAATCAGGCGCGAATTAGTCTCATTTCTGTAGCGCACCGTACGACCTCTGATCAAGCTGACCAGTGCTTGCCGCCCAACACGCGATTCACCGGCACGCAGCGTTGGTGGCGTCGTAGTGAGCACCGTGGCCTGTTCGCCACGCGCGGCAATCATCCGCAGCATGTTCGCCCGCGCGCCGTCAACGGCCAGCATGACGGCACCGTCGCTGCGAATGGCGTGAAAGCAAAATGCCTCGCCTCGCCCCTCAAGGCGCATGTGATATTTGCCTTGTCGGTCAATGTCGTACACGCCTGTGCTCGTACTTTCTGCAGCACCCACCGGGGCGATTTCACGCAGAGTGATCGTTCGCTGAGTGCCCACGAGCTTGTGGCTCAATACGCCGATGCGAGTGCCGTTGATTCATGTAGTGATCGTTTGGCCATCCACAAATTCGGCCAGCTCACGCTGACTGAGCAGCGTTTCACCGGGCTGCAGTGTCGGTGCGGCGGGGGCTAAATTCAAAAAAGATAACAACGAGAAAGACATAAGCGCAAGCAGATGTTTCATGTAGGAGCCTCTTTCAGGGGCACGGGCGGAGCGCAAAAAATAGTCCGCGAATGGAGAAGCTAGAAGCGGTTCCGCCGTAGTCGAAAGGGTTGTTTACCGCTTTACTCAGCGCCGTTTCGCAAATGAATTACCGAAACACCAACGAAAAAATTGAATCGTCCTTGGGGTAAGGTTCTGCGCGAAGCGGTCTGAGCCCTAAACCGGGTGAGCCAATTTCGGAGAAATTACGCTTTTAGCTTTGCGCGTTATCTAGTCGGCATCGGGGTAATTCGCCAGACCCAAAGGCGCCGTTTACAACCCTAGGAGTACCGAGATGCAAGCCACCTTCGTTCCAAATTTTTCACGTTTAAGTATCAAAGATCGTTTTTGTTCGAGGTCATTGCTCAGCGTGGTTCGGCTAGCCTTCTTTCTGGCGCTCACAGTTGGGAATTCGTCAGTCGTTAACGCCGCCCTTCCGCCGCTGAGTGAGTCGGCCCTTCAGAACTACGCGCGGGTCATCGTGGTCGGCACGGTTGAATCGATTGAGCACAAGCGCAACGTCAGAGAGCCCGGATCAATCGACTTGATTTACACCTTGACTATCAACATGACTGCGGTGGAAAAAGGCACGCTTCCCGTTCAGTCGAAAAAAATAGTGGCGCAAGGTTGGCAGTTAGAAGAACGATCAAACGGCAAGGTAGGTCCAGCCGGGGTAAATGGACTCAGGGACCTAAAGAAAGGCCACACAGTCCGGTTGTTTCTGTTCGGCAAAGACGAGCCTTTCGGCATTCTTGAGCCGAACGGAATCGAAGTGCTTCGTTGATCGCATGATGGGGGGGCAGGTAGCAGGCACGGTGGAACGCTTGCGGTTCCGCCGAATGCGGTTGCGTCGTTTAATTTACTGAAGATGCCTGCGCCGATGCCGCGAGTGGGAACTGAGAGCGTTCGATCCGGCCTGACTGGTATCCTAGACTCCATGAAAGTCAGCGAAGTGCTCAAGTTGCTACAACAGGATGGCTGGCTGCTAGTTGCCACGCGAGGTAGTCATCGGCAGTTCAAGCATTCGACGAAGACTGGCCGCGTGACAGTTCCTGGAAAGCCGAGCGACGACCTTGCGCCGGGCACGCTGAACAGCATATTTAAGCAATCTGGTCTCAAGTAAAGGAATCCCAATGCGTTACGCGATCGTTATTGAAAAGGCCGAAGGCAACTTTTCCGCCTACGCGCCAGACTTGCCGGGCTGTGTCGCCACCGGAGCTACTATCGAGGATGTTGAAAAGGAGATGCGCGAAGCCATCTCGTTTCACCTCGCGGGAATGCGCGAAGATGGCGTGATAATCCCCGCCCCATCGAGTGCGGTGGAGTATCTCGACATCGCGGCATAAATCATCGCGTCGAATTATCAATTGCGCGCGACCACCGCGACTGGCCCACGTGGGCCGCGCCATTCGGAAATTTAACGATGAAACGTCATGCTCAACTATCGAAGAAGCTCAAGGCGCGACCAGGCATGCGCGCTGAGGTTGATCGACCTAAACGCGGGGATTTCGCGTTGCCGGTCGCGCAATTCCATGCAGAGGCAGCATGAAACGACACATTGATTTGAATTCAGACATGGGCGAAGGTTTCGGGCCCTGGCTCATTGGCGATGGCGTGGATGACGAGATCATGCCACTGATCAGTTCCGCGAACATCGCCACCGGCTTTCACGCGGGCGACCCGAACACGATGCAGCGCATGGTCGCGATGGCTGTCAAACACCAGGTTGGCGTCGGCGCGCACCCCGGCTTTCGCGACATGGAGGGATTTGGGCGTCGCCACATCAATGCGACCGACGACGAACTGGTCAACGATTTTGTTTACCAGGTGGGTGCGCTGAGCGGATTTGCTGCGCTGCATGGCGTGAAGCTGCAGCACGTCAAGCCGCACGGTG
>JBBRGY010000456.1:0-2961 GCA_038223495.1 Burkholderiales bacterium
TTTGCTGACAAGTATCAACGTGAGCGCTGGTCTGCTGATATTGCGGGATGGACCGACGCTCAGTTTTTCGATAAGGCGCGAATCACGCGCGATAGCGGCATCACGCGGGCTGCGCTGCTTCTGCTGGGCCGACCCGAGTGCGTTTCGCTGCTGTCGCCCAATCCGGCAGAGATTAGCTGGAAGCTGCCTGACGAGCGCGTGATCGAGCATTTTGGGCCACCGTTTTTGCTCACGACCACCGAGGTGTTGAAACGCATTCGAAACCCAAACATCAAGCTCTTTCCAGCGACTGAACTCATTGCGACGGAAATGCCGCGCTATGACACACAGGTGGTGCTGGAGAGTCTGCACAACTGCATCGCGCATCAAGATTATTCGCGCAATGGGCGCGTTGTGGTCGAAGAGGTCGTGGGTCGTTTGAAAATGACCAACGTTGGTGGGTTTGTGGATGGTGCACCGGAAGACTATTTCGACGGTTCACGGGTGCCCAATGTGTACCGCAATCCTTGGCTCGCGGCAGCGATGAACGCTGTCGCAATGATTGACAAAGGTGGCTTTGGAATTGCAGAAATGTTGCGAACGCAGCGAAAGCGCTATCTGCCATTGCCTGATTATCAAGGCTCAACGCTGAGCACCACCACGCTTAATGTCTACGGTCAAAGCATCGATGAGAACTATTCGCACTTGCTGATGGAGCACACAGAACTGCCGATTGAGCAGGTCGTGTGGCTTGATCGTATTCAGAAAAAATTGCGAGTTGATGATGTGCACATTGCGGAGCTCCGCTCGCATGGCCTGATTGAGGGGCGCAAGCCAAATTGGACCGTCTCGGCACGCGTGGCGAAAGCAACCCGAACAGAAAATGCATACGTTTTGAATTCCGCTTTTGATGATGAGCACTACAAGGCATTGCTCATTAAGCGGCTGATGCTGGGGCCCGCCTCCGGCGCGCAGCTACGCGAATTGCTTTTCGAAAAATTGCCCGGTGTTTTAAATGTTGCTGCAAAGGAAACGAAAATAAAGAATCTTCGGACTGCGCTCCGACTTCGCGGCCATAGTGGCACCTACATTGAGGTTGATCCTGCTGGGCCACTTCGCGGACCTGGCGCGATTTGGCGCATTCGTAGGTGAATTAGTTGTTTAGCGGGGCGAATCGCTAAACAACTTTAACCAGAATCTGGCAACTTTACTGGTAATTTCTCATATAAATCAATCGGTTAGTAAGCTAAGCCTCCTTGTGAGGTAAACAACTTAAACAACTTTATTGGCACCCGATGCCCCAATTCACCCTAAAAACCTATCAAAAACTGGCGCTCGACGAGCTGGAGCTTTTCCTGCGTCAGGCGAGCACGATGGGGCTGGAAGCGTCGTGGGCGCATTCGATGGGGCGGCAGAGTTTGCCTGCGCTGCCTTACCGAGCTGACGAGTTAAGGGCGGTGCCGTGCGTATGTTTGCGCATCCCCACCGGCGGTGGCAAAACCTTGATGGCGTCGAACGCGATCCCGCGCATTGCGCGCGCTTGGGCGAACACGCCGTTTCCGGTGGCCCTGTGGTTAACGCCGTCGGACATGATCCGCACGCAGACTATTAACGCGCTGCAAGTGCCGGATCATCCGTATGCGGCGGCGCTGCGTGAGGCGTACGGCGATGCCTACCGCGTGATCGAGATCGGCGACTTGGCAACGATTGCGCCGCAGGATTTTGGGCGCTTGGCGATTGTGGTGGTGGCGACGATTCAGACGTTTCGCGTGGAGAAGCGCAGCGACCGTAAGGTCTACAGTTTTAGCGAGGCGTTCGAGCCGCACTTTCGCGCACTGAGCGCGGGTATGACGCCAGCGCGGGCGCGTGAGCTGGGACTTGCCGTGGTGGAGCAGGCCGATCTTGATGAAGAGAAGCAGTCGTTTTTGACCGCAAACGATATGGGCCGTGTGAAATCGTCTGCCGCGAACCTGTTGGCGTTGATGCGACCGATTGTGATTGTGGACGAGGCGCACAACGCGAAAACGCCGAAGTCGCTCGACATGCTGCGCGCGATTTGCCCAAGCTTAGTGCTTGATTTGACGGCCACTCCGGTGCCGAAGAAAACCAATGTGCTTTACAGCGTTTCGGCCCGTGAGCTGGAAGCGGAGCAGATGATCAAGCTGCCGATTTTGCTTGCCGAGCACACGCCGGATCATTGGGCCGACGCGGTACGCGATGCGGTGTTGCGACGGCATGCGCTGGAGGCAGAGGCGGCAAACGAGTTGGATTACGTTCGCCCGATTGTGTTGTTTCAGGCGCAGGACGTGGGAGGAGACGTGCCGCCTGAGGCGTTGAAGGCGCACCTGATCAACGTCGAGAAAATTCCTGAATACGAAATTGCGATTGCGACCGGTACGCAGCGGGATCTGGACGGCATTAATCTGCTCGATCCAACCTGCCAGATTCGCTACGTGATTACCGTGCAGGCACTGCGCGAAGGCTGGGATTGCCCGTTCGCCTATGTGTTGTGCTCGCTGCAGAACCTGCGCTCGAACACGGCGGTGGAGCAGTTGCTGGGGCGTGTGCTGCGCATGCCCTACGCGACGCGGCGCAAGAGCCGTGCGCTTAATCGCGCTTACGCTCAGGTGATTGCGAAATCGTTCACCGACGCTGCGGGCGCGCTGGTAGACAAGATGGTTGAAGGCATGGGCTTTAATCCGATTGATGCGGCGACGGTGTTGATGCCGGATGCGGGGGATTGGTTCGGTGAAGGTGGCGGCGAGTCTCTGCCGGCGCCGCGCGAGCCTGTGTTTGAGATGGAGTTGCCAGCTACTGCAACGGAGGCGCTCGCGGCGCACCCTGACATTGTGGTGACCGCGTCTGATGTCGCGGGCCGCGTGACGGTGAGCGTTCAGGGTGAAGTGACCGATGCGATCAAGGCGGTGCTTCTGGCTGCGGTGGGTAAGGACGAGGCACCAAAATTGGCTGCAAGCGTTCAGG
>JBBRGY010000457.1:0-2960 GCA_038223495.1 Burkholderiales bacterium
CAACTGTGCGAGCCGTTGATCGCCAATTTCAAGTACGCCAATCATTTCGTAAAGGCCGCGTCTTATCTGCGGTTTGGACGGCTCGGTCGCTGCGGATACCGCCTGTAAGGGCGCAGGGCGACGCGAGGGATTCAATAAGGGACGCGAGATGACTTCGTCGTACTCGCCAGACTCTGATGCAATTCGAAAGTCCGGCAATACTGAAGGCAACGACGCACCCAATAAGCCTTTACCGAGAGGATTTCCAGCGTCACTCGCACGATAAAGCAGTTGTTGCCACACCACTGCAGCGCTTAAGAGGATTGCAAGGCTAATAAGCAAAGTCCTGGGGCGCAACGAGTGCGCAATGACGCCGTTCATACTCGCAGCTCTATTGCGAAACAGCGGGCGCAATTCTTTGTAGCCGTCACCGACAAGGCCTCTAAGAAAGAACTCATTTCCGCAAAACCGACTGCATCGTGCCGGCCCAAATTTTGCGCGGACCTAACACCTGTGGTCGGACATGCGGTCAATCGCGTTGCCGCGACAGGCGCATTTCCAATAGTGAACATACCGCGGAAAAATTTGAATCGAATACTCATCGCTTGGAAGTTGTCGGCCAGCACTCACGAGCGGTGCTTGAGTCCCGTTACGCCAGCACGACAATTGCTTTATCGCTCGGCGTTGTTGGGCTGCACTTTTAATGATTGATTAAACTCGGATGGAATCGCTTCTGCAGCGCGGCGTTGCTGAAGCTCCTGACGAGCCTGAGCCGATGTAGGGAGAACCTTGCGGCTAGCCGACGGTGCGAAAGACTCTATTGATGTCATATTTGCTCGAAGCTCGTCGATCACACTTCGAGTGTTCTCGGCAGTGGCGAGAATTCGTGGCGTCACCAGCATCACCAACTCAGTTCGGCTGGATGACCAGCTCTGAGTTCCAAATAACCCGCCAAGCACCGGAATCGTTGACACGAAGGGCAAGCCGCTGGTTCCGTTCGATCCGTTGTCCTCATACAAACCACCAAATAGCATAGTGTCTCCGTTTGGCACCATGACGGTTGTTTGTTGAGAGTTTTGACGAATATTAGGGTTTGGATTGCTTTTGTCAGGATTAGGTTCAGCCGAGCTGCTCTGCTGCTGGATATCGAGAAAAACGTTTTCACCACTTACGCGTGGCGTAATGTTGATCGTGAGGCCCGTATTTATGTACTGATAAGAATTGGTCGCTGAGGTAGTCCCGTTCGCGACAGTTGCCTGAGTCTGGACGGAAATCTGCGTTCCGTTGGTGAAGCTCACTTTTTGGTTATCAAGCGCGATCAGCGTAGGCGACGCAATGGTTCGCGATTGCCCTTTGGTTTGTAGCGTGCTGAGGACAGCGCTAGCCGCTGCTCCCTGCCACGTGTAGCTAAATCCTGGAACGACTGAGCCCGCAGCGCCTATTGGATTCAGCGCTCCACTGCCATCTGCAGATGTAAGCCGATTAATCGCTGATTCCGGCTTTCCTTTGAACAACACGTTGGACAGCCCGAACTGCAAGTCGCCAACCAAAGCAACTTGCGCTAGTTGCACTTCAATTGCAATCATTTTGGGCGCGAGATCCAGCTTTTTGATCGCGGACTCTATCGCGCTGTATTCGGCAGGTGTTGCGACGATTAACAGCGCATTGCGATCCTTGTCCGCAATGACTGTCGCATTACGGGCAAGACCGATGGGCTGTCCAGCCGACCCAGAAGTGGCGGACGTCACAACGGGGCGTTGCACCACGGGCTGTTGTGGGCTGCCAAAAGTATTGCCAGGCGTGACCACAGCTTGCCCAGGAAGCGGCGAAATTGGCGATGACAAAGTTGACGCGGTTTGTCCGGGGGCAACTGTCGCCGTTGATGGGGTGGCTCGCCCTGACATGGCCTGCTGAAGAATTGCCTGAAGCTTCTCCGCCTGCGTAAACTGGAGTGTGTACACATACAGCCTCGCGCCACCACCCGCGTCGCTACCTTTATCAAGGCGCTCCAGCCATTGTCGCGCCTCACGTATGACTTCGCTTTGCGGCGAAATGAGCAATACTGCATTCATGCGCTCGATCGGAACCAGACGCAACAATCCTGCGAATGGGTTAGTGGCGGCAGGGAATATCTTTTCCCAATCAGCGGCGACTGACTTCACATCTGCCGATTCCAGTGGATAAACAAGAAAAGACATGCCTGTCATGAGATTCACGTCGAACATTTCCGCAATTTCCAGCAAATTACGAATTTCCGTCTCAGTGCCGCTCAAGAAAAGCAGGTTGCGCAACTCGTCGACACGGATGGACGCTGCGGCAGGGGGCTTAGCAAACGGAGCCATCACGCGCTCAAGCTCTTTGGCACCGATGTGCTTGACCGGCAAGATCACGACACTATTTCCGCCAGCAGGGCGCAACTGAATGCGCGGCGAAGTCGTGCCGAGGTTCGCGCCGCCCTCGGGAAGGATGCGCCAGTAATTACCGTCTTTCACCAGCACCGCCTTGACGGTACGCAAGAGCATTTCAAGCGTGGGAATGACGTCGGAGCGCTTGATGCCTTTGGCTGTACGTACGGTGACTGTTCCGTTGACTGCTGGGTCAATGACGAAGCCTTCACCTAGCGCGTCCCCAATCAGGTTGCGCACAATTTCGCGTATGTCGCCGTTTTCGACGTTGAGTGTGATCGGTCCTGCATCATCAATTCCTGCGGGGCGCACTGGCGGTGTGCGGAACGTACTGTCATTCCCGAGAGACATTTTGACGCGATCACGTTCGGCTACTTTAAAAGTATCGGCTGGCTCAACGGAAGGCTCTTGTGTCAGTCTCGGCGCACTTGCCGCAGCTCTTGGGCGGAGCGTTTCAGCACGTGAAGACGCGCCGCGATCGGTACTCACCGATCCATCGGGGCCTGTCGCGCAGCCAGTCAGCCAAACAAGCGACGCTAGCGCCATCCCCCCACTAAGTCGTGTCAACGTCATTTT
>JBBRGY010000458.1:0-2956 GCA_038223495.1 Burkholderiales bacterium
ATGGCCGACGCGATTGTCGACGTGGTGAGCAGCGGTGCGACGTTGAAGGCCAACAACCTAAAAGCCGTAGAAAAAATCGCCGATATTTCGGCCCGCCTGATCGTCAATCAGGCGGCGCTCAAGACCAAGCGTGATGCCATCATGCCGATTATTGAGAGCTTCGCCAAGTCGATTGAGGCGAGGGCGTAGAGCGTAGGGTGTGCACCAGAGTGCGCACCATCGGTTCGTGAAGGTGAATCCATGGATAAGGCGACGATAGTGAGTATTTCCGATGCAGTAAAAGATTGATGGCAATGACAGCATTGACATCATTGCAGTCAATTTGTAAGATGATTGCCTGCCACATGAGAGGAGCACACGGTCATGGCCACACTCACCATCCGAAACATTGACGATCAAGTTAAAGCCAAGTTACGCGTCAACGCCGCAGAACACGGCGTATCGATGGAAGAAGAGGTTCGTCAAACCCTCACGCGTGCTGTGATGCCGTCGGCCAACGACGCCGACTCGCGAGGGCTGGCGACTCGGATTCGGGATCGAATGAAAAAAATGGGAATCAAGGGCTTCGAACTTGAAATCCCGCCTCGTGAGCCAATACGTGAGCCGCCGGACTTCAGTGGATTCTTTGAGCCGATGAAAGCGCCAGAGCGCGTGTCGAAGCGCGGACAAAAGCGATGATCGTGCTCGACACCAATGTGGTGTCAGAGCTCCTCCTCGTCGTGCCGAATCCGCTAGTGCTTCAGTGGATTGAGAAACAGTCGTCGACTTTGGTGTACACGACTGCGGTCACCGAAGCAGAACTTCGGCTGGGTGCTGCGATCCTGCCCGTTGGCAAACGAAAAACGCAACTCACAAAACTGATTGAAGACACGCTTCGGGAAGATTTTCCGGATCGTATCCTTTCGTTTGATTCCGATGCAGCAATGCTCTACGCGACCATCTGCGCCCACCGCCGTAGCATCGGTCACCCAATCTCGCAATTCGACGCACAAATCGCCGCGATTTGCAGGGTGCGAGGCGCAACACTGGCTACCCGAAATGTCGCTGGCTTCGCAGGCATCGGTCTTAAGCTCATCAATCCGTGGAGCGCAGCGTAACTGTCTACACGGTAGGCCGAGTCTGCCTCAGCCAATCCTGCACTGCTGCCAAATCGTCGGTATCCACGATGTCTCCGAGGCTACCGTCACGGTTGATGATTTTGATGCGTTGACCGTCTTGCGTGATGAACAGCACGCTGCCGTAGCGCTGCGGCGTGTGGCGTGCTTTGCGGGCAGCGTCCTTTGTGTTGTCCTTGGTTTCGATGAGGCGCAACAACGCATCATCGCCTGCTGAGTGTGCCATGCAGACGACAAAATCGGGGTAGAAATAGTGCTTATGATCTGCGCGCACGATGGCTACACAATGCGGTTTGCGATCTGCGTTGCGATGCCACCAGTGCACAAATGGCGCGCGATCCAGCGCCTCCGCAAATTGGCGCTCGAAGCCGTTCAGTTTGCTTGATTCATCATAGGGACTGGTCACAAAACGTGCACTGCCCAACAGCGGATAGCTTAAATCAGTAAACCAGGCTTCGCTGTCGATGAACAGCGAATTTTTTGACTTGTCGATGAGTTCTTTAGCAGGCGGCAAAACGCCGTAAATATTCTTGTTGGAGTGCGCGAGCAATAAGTCGTCGGGGAACAGCATCGCGTCCGGCAACGGCCCCGATTCGACAATCTTTGATTGTTTAGCGATCTCGTCCTGCAACTGCTCCGCTAGCAAATCCGATTGCTTGAGCACCACCCAAAACGCCGCATCGCGGGCGTACTGATTAATTGCCCTTTCGCTAGGTTGATCGTCCTCGCGAACGTCCTCAAATTTCTCGCGAATCGCCGCCACAAGGCGCAGCGCCAACGTGTCCACAATAATCCGGTGGTCGGCTTCCTCGGTTTGAGGCAATTCACGCAACTTGGCGCGCGCATCCGCAGCAAGATGCACGCGGTCGGTAACGATTGCAATCTCGTTTTCCGACATTGCACCGGTCGTCAACTCCGTAGCCCGCTCAATGCCTTTCGCCCGATTCAGCGCAACCGCCACAGCCATGTTGCGCACGGACTCCGGTAACTCAACACGGTTCGCAATCGCTTTAGAAATCGCGTGCATGTTGTCGAGTATCGGGCGCTCTTCTCTCAGAAACGCTCGCGGCAACGCGGGCAAATCGCTACGCAGCGGATACACCCGCAAACCACGCTCACTCAGCTCCGCTGTAATCGCTTCAGCCGTATTCAGCGCACGGGCACGGCGCGTTGCGTTAGCAGACAGCGTTGGCTTCACTTCATCCAGCTCAATGTCTGCGTTCGCATCTGCTGCGTCGGGCGCGCTCAAATCAAACCCGCTTTGCGTCCCCGGTGGCCCGGTTACCAGCACCGGCTCGACCGTGACCGCTGCGTCCGGACTCATCGCCGGAACATCGGTGCCACCGCCGCCATAAATCAACTGCGTCGCTGGCAGCGGCGCATCGTAGAAGGCCTGGCCCTGCGGCGTCAGCCGATTGGTGATCACTAGCGCGCCGTTCACAGTCTCCCGCGTCACCAGCTTTTCAGTTTGCCCTTCAAGCTCGCTGATGATCTTGGCATTTGCTTCAACGGATTGCTGAAACCCCGTTTGCGCGTCTGCGTTCGCCAGATAAATATGCGCCGTATCCAAATCCGCCGGAATCGCCTGCCCTTTCGGAAACCGCGCGCGAATCTGGGGCAGCACGCGCATCACGCGACCGATAAATTGCGTCGCAAAATCAGGATCGTTCACCGGCTTGGTCGACGCCAACACAAACGCGCGCGGCGCATCAAACCCGGTGCCTGCCGACTGCTTGAACACCAGCACTTTGATTGAAGCGTCATTGGCAATGCGCGACATCAATGCCGGGTCTGGCTCCGCCGCCGAATGCATGCCAATCGCATCGGCCGGCACCTTGCAC
>JBBRGY010000459.1:0-2945 GCA_038223495.1 Burkholderiales bacterium
AGGTTGAGAATTTCCGCCGCTCCCTCGTGTTGCTGTACGGTGCAGAGACAGTGCGTCAGGCGGAAGCGTTGCTCAATCGCTCAGAGCGATTCTTCGGACTCGACACGCTCGGCACGGATATGCAAGGCAGCAAAATGCACCAGACGTTGCTGGCGGCTTATGACAAGCTATTTGTGAATTAAACGCACGTTGTGAAACTACGGTTCATGCCGATTCAAACAAATCATGAACCTGTCGACCGCTGAGCGTTCGACTAGTCAAATATCAACGTCAGCGAGCCGTTGATCACAGGATCGCGAGACGCGGCTTCGTTACGTACACAAATGTCGATGCGCGAGAAACGTTTGTTGTCAAACGCGTCGCCCGTATCCACCACGCGAAATTCGATCACCTTTCCGAATCGCGCTTCCAGCTCCTTTATGTGAAGCGTTGCGCCATATTTCAGCGGCAAATGTTTGTCCATCGCGACGGACACGTATTTTGCTCTCCCTTCAAGAAAATCCTGCAACGTGTTTAGCGCGGAGCCACGGCGATCTGTGAAGCCCCCCTCCATGCGACTGGATGCCGGGAAGTAAGCTGAACCGCGTGCGATGTGTGAGCGTGCCATGAGTGCTCCGAATATGTCGACCGGAGCAACGAGCGCTCCGCATGTGCGTAGCTTACCGCTGACACCTCGTCACATGGGCGACTCGTAACGCTTCGTAACGTCGAAACGCCTGACTCAGTCCGCTCACAGCGCTCGCTGAAATCTGACCGCCTACAACGCCTGCCTCAACCGCCCAATCCCCTCTTCAATCTTCGCCACATCAGCCGTAGCAAACGACAGCCTAAGCGTCGACATATCCGGGTCACGAGCGAAGAACGGTGCACCAGGGACGAAGGCGACGAGTTTGTCGATGGCGCGCTTGGCGAAGTCGCTGGCGTTGCGGCCTTCGGTCAGTTTGGCCCAGAAGAACATGCCGCCGTGTGGCTGGTTGAATTCGATGGCGTTGCCGAGCTCGCGGCGGAGGCATTCGGCCATCACGCGGGCGCGTTCGGCGTAAGTGGTGCGCACGACGTTCAGCGCGCCTTCCAGACGGCCCATCGTGAGGTATTGCGCGGCGGTGGCTTGCGTGAGATTGCTGGTGTGGGCGTCGCTGAATTGCTTGCACATGGTGGCGTTGGCGAGCAGCGCGGGTGGCGCGATCAGCCAGCCGACGCGCAGGCCAGGCGAGAGGATTTTGCTCATGCTGCCGCAATGCGCGAGCCAGTCGCGGCTGCCGGGAACGCTGTCGCTCAACGCGAGCATGGACGGCGGCGGCGGCGTGCCGAAATACAGCTCGCCGTACGGGTCGTCTTCCACGATCAAAGTTTTGGTGCGGGCTGCAATTTCGAGAATGCGCTTGCGCCGTTCGAGCGAGAGCATAGCGCCGCTCGGATTGCCGAAGGTCGGGATGAGATAAACGAATTTCGGTTTCAGCTCGTCGATCATCTTTTCGAGCTGGTCGACTTGTACGCCGTCGGCGTCAATCGGCACCGTGTGAATGTCAGCGCCATACAGACGGAAGCATTGAATCGTGGCGAGAAATGTGGGCGCTTCGACGATCACCTTGTCGCCAGGCGAGATCATGGTTTTGCCGATGAGATCGAGCGCCTGCTGGCTACCGGTTGTGATGATGAGCTGCTCGGGCGTAACTGACGCGCCCTTGTTCCGCATGAAGGCGGCGGCCTGCTCACGCATCGGGCCGTAGCCTTCGGTCGCTCCATATTGAAGCACTGGGCCCGGGTTGCTGCTGAGCACCACGTCTGCGGCCATGCGGATGCCTTCCGCGTCAAACAGCGCAGGGTCGGGGAAGCCGCCGGCAAAACTAATGATGCCGGGTTTGCCCAAAAGCTTGAACAACTCACGGATGGCGGAGGTTTCTACGTTTTTAAGGCGGTCGGCAAATTGCATGGCGCAGAGTTTGTTGGGATGAAGCGATGATGCTAGCCAAATGGCGCGCGCGGTGTTTTGTGGCGATCCTTAAAGGATTTTTGCAAGCAGCTTTTTTATCTATGCACGGCTGCATAGGGCATAGAACGTCAAAAATGCTCATATCAAGTTATGCCATTTTTGACCCTTAGCCCCTGTGTAGTGGCGCTTATACCGAAAAGCTGAATCACTAAAACGTACCTATCTTAGGGTGCGGCCCAGCCCGTCTGGCGAGCGTTTGGCGACAGTCGCATATTTTGCGCGTCGCGACACACCACGAGGCAGGCAGCGCCGCGCCCTACGGAGCAGGCGACTACGAATTGAGTAGCGTCTCGCCCGTCATTTCGGCGGGTTTTTGCAGCCCCATCATCGCCAGCAGCGTTGGCGCAATATCGCGCAGCGCGCCGCCATCGCGGATCGTCACGCTGTCCGGTCCGACGTAGACGAGCGGCACCTTGTCGGTGGTGTGTTGGGTGTGCGCTTGATGCGATCCGGGATCAAACATCTGTTCGCAATTGCCGTGATCGGCGGTGATCAGCACCTGCGCGCCGCTGGCTTTGGCCGCGAAAATCACCTGTGCGAGCGCGACGTCGAGCGCTTCGACCGCCTTGATCGCGGCGGGCAAGATGCCGGTGTGGCCGACCATGTCACCGTTGGCGTAGTTGCAGATGATGGCGGTGTACTTCTTCGACTCAATCGCAGCTACCAGTTTGCGTGTGACTTCAGGCGCGCTCATTTCCGGTTGCAGGTCGTACGTTTCGACTTTCGGCGACGGCACCATGATGCGGTCTTCGCCCACGTACGGTTGCTCGCGCCCGCCTGAGAAAAAGTAGGTGACGTGCGCATACTTTTCGGTCTCGGCGATGCGTAGTTGCGTGAGTCCATCGCGCTCCAACACCGCGCCGAGATCGTTGACGATGGCATCATTTCGGAAGGCCACGGGCAATGCGGCGTATGCATCGCCGTAGCTAGACAGAGTGACGAAGCTCGCGAG
>JBBRGY010000460.1:0-2919 GCA_038223495.1 Burkholderiales bacterium
TTTTCGTGTGACTCGTAGGTTTCGGTGAGTAACGTCGTCCCGCCAATGAACATGAAGTTCCAACCGATGCCGAGCGCCACTAGCGCGAACCAGAAATGGGAAACGCTCGTGCCGGACAGTGCAATGCCGATCGCCATGAAATTGACCAACGTCCCAGCGATGATGATATTCATGACGCCAAATCGCTTGATCAGGCTGCCCGTGAAAAAGCTCGGCAGGAACATGCCGACGACGTGCCATTCCAGAACAAACACGCCTTCTTTGAACGGATGTCCGCAGAAGTTCATCGCGAGCGGCGTGGCAATCATCAACAAATTCATCACGCCGTAACCGAGCGCGGCCGACATCACGGCCACGATGAATTTCGGCTGCTTCGCAATTTCGCGCAGCGGGCGCGCCGGTTTAGTGTTCGTTTCTACCGCCAGCGCCGGGAGTTTGAGGCGAGACTGAATCGCCATCGCCACCATCGCAAACCCCACCAACGACAAATACGTGCCCGCGTAGGTCACGGGCAACCAGTCTTTGGTGAGTTTTGAGCTCTCTGGCCCAATCAATCCACCCAGGATACCGCCGGCAAGGACCAGTGAAATGGCGCGCGCCTTGTCGACACCGACCACCGCATCCGCCGCAGCAAAGCGATAAAAACCGCCCGTGGCGTTGTAACAGCCGATGAAAAATGTGCCGAGGCAGAGGCCACCAAAGCTCTTCATCATCACGGCGACGCCACAAATCAACGCGCCCAGTATCGCGAGCACGCTGCCAGTCATGAACCCACGTTTGCGACCCCGCCGCCGCATAAACGCCGACGCTGGCATCGCCGTGACCGCAGAGCCGATGACATAAGTCATGGCGGGCAAAGTCGCGAAGATTTTATTTTCTGCCAACATGAAACCAGTGAGCGCATTCACTGCCATCAGGATCACACTATTGGTCAGCAACAAACCCTGACACACCGCCAGCAAAGTGACTGTGCGGCGATGTTCAACACTAAAACTCATGACTGCTCGATCTCAAAAACCTGTTTCAAATAGGTCAGATACGAAGCGTCATCACACATCGTCTTGGCGGGGGTGTCGGAAAGTTTTGCGACGGGCTGCCCATTGCAGCGAACCATTTTCAAAACGATTTGCAACGGCGTGTAGCCCAGATCATTGGTCAAATTAGTGCCAATGCCAAACGCAGTTTTTGCGCGGCCCTGAAAGTGCTTCGCGATCTCGATGGCGCGCGGGAACGAGAGCCCGTCGCTGAAGACGAGGGACTTGGTTTTCGGGTCAACGCGGTTGGCGAGATAGTGATTGATGATCGCTTCGCCCCACGCGATCGGGTCGCCGCTGTCATGCCTTGCGCCATCAAACAGCTTGCAAAAATACATGTCGAAATCGCCCATGAATGCCTTGAGGCCTGCTACGTCCGATAGCGCAATGCCCAAGTCACCGCGATATTCGTCGGCCCACTTCTGAAACGCCCAGCGCTGCGAGTCGCGCAATCGCGGGCCCAACGCCTGTGCGGCTTGCAGCCACTCATGCGCCATCGTGCCCACGGCGAGAAGATTGAGTTCCTTAGCGAAAAATGCGTTGCTGGTGCCGACGAAGGCGTGCGGTGTGCGAGCCATAACGGTCGCCAGCACCTCACGCTGCCAGTCATGCGAAAAACGCCGTCGTGTACCGTAATCGGCGAATGAAAATCCCAGTTCGACCGGCAGCGAATCGACGAGGTCGAGCTTGGCATTCAGGCGTTTGCGGCCCTCGGCGTGATCAGGGGCCGGTTGTGTACGCCGGAAATACACCTCATTGACGATGGCCAGCACCGGCACTTCAAACAGGATCGTGTGCAGCCACGGCCCCTTGATCAGAATCTCCAGATCGTCGCCAACTGGGCGAATCGTGATGTGCGAACGGTTGAAATGAAATAGCGCCAGAAAATCCACAAAGTCGCTTTTTACGTAGCGAAGACTGCGCAGGTAATCCAGCTCGTCTTCGCTAAATCGCAATTCGCACAGCGCATCGATTTCGCGGTTCACCTCGTCGGCAATCGGCGCCAAAACAATGCCCGCGTTGCGGCACTTGAAGCGATATTCGACCTGGGCGGCAGGGAACTGATGCAAAACCGCCTGCATCATGGTGAATTTGTAGACGTCGGTGTCGAGGAGGGAGCGAATAATCACAAGCGCGTAGCCGTTGGCAGAGAGAATCTACGACGAGTTTATCTGGGCGCGCATTCACCAAGCATTGACAACGGTCGAAAAAACTACAATGTCATACACGCACGACGAAGGTTTTTGGTGGCAAATCACACATTTGGGTTGGTGTTCGTACCTGCATTTAGAACGCCACACGTATTCCGATTGCTGATCTGCGCGGCATCACTATGCACTTTTGTCGGCGCAAACGCGGTAACGATGACTTTGTTGTCGGGTGAGGCTCCCGTCCTCGAGAATGGCAGCATGGACGCGCTTGGGCCTGTTCCGACCGGGAGAATAATAAAAAATGCCGAGCTTGAATCTTCTGGTGATACCACCAAAGTCCTCAGCGTAGCGCCCACACGTGCGCAGGTGGTGTCCATCTACAACAGCGAGTATCTACCCGGCAACACAATGCCACCAATGAACTGGACGGGCAACCTCGCCGGTTGTAATCCTGGTGCTATTGACGTTACTTACCAACAATCGATGATTGACCGTGTCAACGTGTTCCGCAAACTCGCCCGGCTTTCTCCCGTTGTGCTTAACACCAGCGCCGCTTCGGTCAACGGCGTTCAGGCGGCAGCGCTTTTGATGGCAGCGAATAACTCGCTTAGCCACACGCCTCCTAGTAGCTGGACTTGCTACAACACGGCCTATGCCGGGGGGACCGTGGGTAGCCGTGGCGGGACGGCCGCTGGCAACTCAAATATTGGATTGTCATCAGGCAATCTCTATGC
>JBBRGY010000461.1:0-2894 GCA_038223495.1 Burkholderiales bacterium
GAGGATTTGAAGCGATTCGATCAATCGGCGGCCGCCAAACGTGTGCTCAAACTCTCCGAGCTGGGCCTGCGCGCAGACGCCGCGCGCGAGTGGTACAGCGTGGTCAAAGAGTTCAACGACGCGGACTCGTTGATCGCGGCAGAATGGATGCGGCGCAAAGGGATCTGGGATCGCTCGATCAACACAGCCGAGCGGACCAAGGCGAAACACGATTTTGGTCTGCGCTATCAAATGCCGTACGCCAACGAAATCCAGAAGGCCGCGACGCAAGCCGCACTCGATCAAGGCTTCGTGTTCGGGCTGATCCGGCAGGAGTCGCGCTTTTGGGCGGAGGCGGTTTCGTCTGCCGGGGCGCTGGGCTTGATGCAGGTAATGCCGTCAACCGGTAAGTGGATTGCTTCGAAAATGAAAGCGAACGACTATCGCCCGAGTCAGTTGATCGATGTGAACGTGAATACGGGTTTTGGCACGTTTTATTTGCGCAACGTGCTCGACCAGATGGGCGGTTCGGAGCCAATGGCTGCGGCGTCTTACAACGCGGGGCCGGGCCGGGCTCGCGCCTGGCGGGCAGACACGGCGCTTGAAGGCGCGATTTACGCAGAATCCATACCGTTCACCGAGACGCGCGATTACGTTAAAAAAGTGCTGGCTAACGCGGTCTGGTATTCGCATTTGAGCGGTACCGGTATGACCTCACTTAAAGCGCGGCTCGGCATCGTTCCAGCCAAACGCTGATACGCAAACTTTCACTTAGAAAAACTCAAAAATTATGAATATTTTGATCCTCGGCGGCACTGGTTTCGTGGGCCGCGCCATTTGCAGCAAACTCGTGGCAGACGGTCACAGCATCACTGTGCCGACGCGCAGACGCGACAATGCACGCGCGCTGTTTCCGTTGCCGAGTGTCACGATCGAAGAAGTTGATGCCAGCGATCTGGCAACGCTCACACGACTCGCGAGCGGCAAAGACGCCGTGATCAATCTGGTCGGGATTTTGAATGGCAATTTCGAGCGCATGCATGTCACGCTGACAGCGACGATTCTGGAGGCCTGCAAGGCAACCGGCGTGACGCGATACCTGCACATGAGCGCTTTGGGTGCCTCCGCCAACGGCCCCAGCGAATATCAAAAATCAAAAGCAAAAGCCGAAATTCTGGTGCGCGCGAGTGGGCTGGATTTCACGATCTTTGCGCCGTCGGTCATCTTCGGACGCGGCGATGCATTCCTCAATAAATTTGCACACATGGTGCGCCTAACGCCGCCATTCATGCCGATGGTTTTACCCGGCGCATCGGCGAAATTTCAACCAGTGGCGGTGGACGATGTGGCGCGCGCATTTGTTGTCGCCATCAACAACGAATCGACTTATGGTCAGCGCTATGAACTGGTCGGCCCGAAGGTCTACACGCTGAAACAACTCGTCGCCTACGTGATGGCGCTCGCGCATGACAGACACATGATCATCGCGTTGCCCGGTTTTGCCACGTCAATACTTGCAAGCATCCTGCAATTCGTGCCGACCAAGCCGCTGACGCCGGACAACGTGAAATCAATGTCTGTCGACAACATTTCCACCGCGCCGTTCCCCGCGTTTGCTGGCACTGCCGCAGCGCTGGAAGACGTCGTGCCCAGCTATCTGGGTCGCGCTGCCATCGTTGACGAGTTTGCGTTCGCACGCGGGCGGGCTGGGCACTGACTTCGAGGCACGATGTCGCATCAACTTTTTGCTAAAAGCTCGGCGGCACAAGGGCTAATCGCATAAATTGTCAAAAGTCGACATAAGGTGAAATTCGCTGGTAGCCCCAATGAAATAAACGTTTAACGCAAAAGCTGAACCTAGAAAATGTCCGCTCTCGACCCTGATCTTGCCCGCTATTTCGCCGACCTCGCCACGTTATTGCCGCCGCTGCCTGCCGATCCGACGCCGTTTGAACGGCGTGCTCGTTACTGGACACTCTGTGGGCTCGGCAAAACGCCGCTGGCGAGCAGCGTGACGATCAACGACGTCTCGCTTGATCTCGAAGCCGGCAAGGTGCCTGTGCGTCTGTTTTACGGCCACGACGGCGCGGACGAGCCCGTGCCAACGATCATTTATTTTCACGGCGGCGGCTGGGTGGTGGGCGACAACGACACCCACACGCCGACCTGTGCGCGCCTTGCGCATGAGGCAAATGCGCTAGTGGTCAGCGTGGATTACCCCTTGGCCCCGGAGACCGATTGGCGCACTTTGACCGACGTCTGTTTTCAGGCCGCGTCTGCCATTGCCGCCGACCGCGTGGCGCAAGAGGCGGCAACGCCCATCGCGCTGGCGGGTGACAGCGCGGGCGGGCACCTTGCCACCGTCACCGCGATCCGTGCACGCGACGAAGGCAATTTTCATGTCGCATTGCAGGTCCTGCTCTACCCCTGCATCGAACCGACCTACGCCACGGCAAGCTACGATGAGTTCGCCGCCGGTCCCGGCCTCACGCGTGCCGACATGCAGTGGTACTGGCGGCAATACGTAGGCGCTGATCATGCTGTGAACGACTACCGCGTGGCGCCGTCGCGCGCCGCCTCGCACGCCGGTCTAGCGCCTGCCTACATGGTTACGGCGGGTCGCGACCCGCTGCGCGATGAGGGCCGCGCTTATGTGCGCACGCTACGCGAAGCGAAAATCGACGTCGCGCACGACGAATTTGATTCGTTGCCGCACGGCTTTTTGCGCATGGCGAAATACAGTGCAGCGACCGACGCCGCAATCGCGCACGCGAACAAACGCGTTGGCAAACTGCTACGTGGTTCGCGGACGTAACGGGTGACGTTTATTACCGATCCGTGGTTCTACGCGTGGGCTATCCCTGCGGTGATCATCACCGGGATTTCGAAAACGGGACTCGGCGCAGGCGTTGGCG
>JBBRGY010000462.1:0-2893 GCA_038223495.1 Burkholderiales bacterium
CCAAAGCGCACGTTGTGCTGCATACCGAATGCGCCGAATTTGCCGTCAAGATACGCGTCCCAGCTCGACACTTTGCGCTTTTCGCCTTCGCTGCGGTAGTCGTAAATATCAACATCACCATTGGCACACAAACCGGGATAAACGTAGGTGGGTGCGTTACTGCATCCATCAGGAAACGCCAGTCGGTCATTCAACTTGCTCGTTTGGACGTTGGCTGCGACGCGGCCTTGCCAGTCGGCGTTAAAGCGATGATTGAGCGCCAATTGTGCGGTCGTGGTCGTGGTCTGAAAGGGCAGCGACCAGGACTGGTTGTTGAGATTGAGGCGTGGATTGATACGCGTCGGCAGAGAATCGCCCACACCGTCGCCGTTGAGGTCAAGGAGGCCAACGCCGGGCACGTCGGGTTGCGAACGTCGGTGGTATTCAAAATCGGCAGAAACAGAAGTCTGCGAACTGAGCTGTGTGGCGAGTGCGAGACTTGCAAATTGTCGGTCGCCGTTGGTGTGATCGAACTGCGAGCGCAGGCGTTCGGCGGCGACGTTAAGACGCACGCCCATGCTGCCAAATGAGGTGTTAGCGTCAACGTGAACCTTGGCGGTTCCGTATTGATCACCGCTTAGTGTCGCTGTCGTGAAGGCTTCTTTCAGGGGCACTTTGGTCACGTAATTCACCAGTCCACCGGGCGCAGAAACGCCCGACTGAAGACCCGCAACACCTTTCAGAATTTCGATGCGCTCTTTGTTTTCAAAGGCAATCGGCGCGTAGTTCGTCATCGCCAGACCATTGCGGCGGAAATTGCCGGTCTGGTCGAGCAGAAAGCCGCGAATCGACAGGCTCTCGATGTAGCCCAACGTGTTGTAAGAGTCGGCGAGTGATGAGTCGAGTTTTAACGCTTGTGACAGCGTTTGCGCGCCCGTGCTGGCGAGCAAATCCGCGCCAATCACGGTGATGCTCTGCGGAGTTTTGGCGAGCGGGGCGTTGAAACCGCCAACGTCTGCGTCATCGGCGTCTAGCACCGGTGCCGATTTGCCCGTTACAGTAATCGGTTCGATTTTTTGGGGCGGCGTGCTCTGCGCGAACGCAGTACAGGACATGGCGAGCAGAATTGCTGACGCCAAAGGTTTTTTAACGGTGTTAATACAGAAAGCCATCGAATTTCCTTTATCGACGGCAGGGCAGAAGTACACGAACTAATCCAGAGAACCTGGATGAAATCAGCGACGCTTCCCTGCGCAAGAATTACCTTGATCAAGTTCCAGGGTGTCATCTCAGCCAATTTCCGCACAATCTGCGCGAAAGCCAGCACCCCTAGCGTGTATGCGCATGCACTTTGCATGTTCACGCATGAATTGTAAACGCGACTGAATGTGACAACTCTTTTACACTCGCGCCTGAGAAAAAAACTGGTGCAGCGGGTTGCGCCGCCTCTCGCACCCAAATTCGCCAAAATTGACGAGGATTGACTGATGCTGCTGGGCTTTGTGTTTCTCTATTTGCTGGTCACGATCGGCATCGGCCTATGGGCTGCGCGTCGCGTGAAAAACACGGCCGACTTCGCCATTGCCGGCCGCAGTCTGCCGCTTTTCATGATTGTCACCACTACATTTGCGACCTGGTTCGGTAGCGAAACGGTGCTCGGGATCGGCGCAAAATTTGTGCAGGGCAATCTCGGCACGGTGGTGGAAGATCCGTTCGGCGCAGCGTTCTGCCTGATTTTTGTCGGAATGTTTTTCGCAGCGAAGCTCTACAAATTAACGCTGTTGACGATTAGCGATTACTACCGCCAGCGCTTCGGCAAATCGGTAGAAATTTTGTGTTCCATCATCATCATGCTCTCGTATCTTGGCTGGGTGGCGGCGCAGGTGACCGCACTTGGGCTCGTGTTCAACGTGCTCTCTGCGGGCAGCATCACGTTTGAGTGGGGCATGGTCATCGGCGTTGTGTCGATCCTGATTTACACGCTGTTCGGCGGAATGTGGAGCGTGGCGGTGACTGACTTTATCCAGATGATTGTGCTCGTGATTGGACTGTCGATCATCGCCGTCATCGCGGGCGACATGGCGGGCGGGGCGGACAAAGTGATCGCGTTTGCGCAGAGCAAAGACATGCTGCGCTTCTTTCCGCCGCCGTCGGAGACACCGGTCAAGGACATGCTGTTTTTCGTCGCCGCCGCGATCACCATGATGTTGGGCTCAATTCCGCAGCAAGACGTTTTCCAGCGCGTAATGTCGGCGAAAGACATTAAGGCGGCGACGCGTGGGCCCGTGATCGGCGGCATTTGCTATTTGCTGTTTGCGTTTGTGCCGATGTTTCTGGTGGTCGCGGCGCTGGTGATTTTGCCGGAGCAAACGGGTGAATTGTTGAAGGGTGACACGCAGAAAATTCTGCCTACTTTGATCTTGACGAAGATGCCGCTGATTGCGCAAATCATCTTTTTTGGCGCGCTCCTCTCGGCCATTAAATCAACGGCCTCCGCCACATTGCTCGCGCCAAGCGTCACGTTTGTTGAAAACATCTATAAACATTTCAACAAGCACATGAGCGATGAACAAACGTTGAAGGCGATGCGCGTCACCGTGCTTCTGTTCGCCGTGTTCGTTCTTGGATACGCGATGGCGTCACGCGGTACAAAAATTTACGACATGGTTTCCGGCGCGTATCAGGTCACGCTCGTCGGTGCCTTCGTTCCACTCGTTTTCGGTCTCTACTGGAAGCGCGCGACAACTCAGGGAGCCCTAGCCTCGATTATTCTCGGCATCGGCGTCTGGCTCCTGTTCATGATTGCTCCGGGCTGGGGTGAAGCCTTCCCGCAACAACTGGCGGGCATTCTGGCCGCGTTCGCAGGCATGATCATTGGTTCACTCATGCCGCAAAAAATCGCCAATCACACAGG
>JBBRGY010000463.1:0-2876 GCA_038223495.1 Burkholderiales bacterium
CCTGTGTAACGGACGTTTCAGCAAAAAGCGGTTAGTGTCCGATGAGGTTGTTTAAGCCCGTGAAGGCGCGCACAAAATGCCCAGAAAAATGGGTCGCACATAAAGCTCCGGCGCGTTGTCGGGATTCGCGTTTGGCACCCATCGCGTTAGCTCGGCGGCCGCGTTGACCAGGCCCACGGAGAGCTGAGCTGCCACCGATGGATCGAGCGGGCGAATCGAGCCGTCCATCATGCCATCGACTACGACGCTCGCCATGCGTTCGGTGAGTTGCGCCAGCGTGCGAGTGACGCGATCACGATGCGCTTGATCTGGCAGGGCACTGGTGGCGGAAGATCGAAGCAGCGGGCCGTTTTCGGAGAGTTGGTAGCGCACCAGCGCTCGCGCTGCTGCGCATGCGCGGTCCCAGCCGCTGCCGCTGGAGCTTTCAGCAAGACTCAAAGCTTGTCGCACGACCGAAAAAGTGCGCTCAAAGCATTCGCTGATCAGATCCTCTTTGTTGTCGTTGTGATGGTAGAACGAGCCTTTGGTGACGTTGAGCATTGCCGAAATCTTGTCGACCGAAGCGCCGCGGTAGCCTTGTTCATTCACCAGTAAAGTGGCCGCGCGCAGGAACGAATCTGCGGTTTCGCCATCGCCCGTGTCGAGCGTCCAGTTGATCTCGCACTGCGTCGCATTCCACGTCGATTGCCCACCGCTGACGCCGTTTACCAACACGTCAACAATTCGATCCGCGATGCGGGTGTACTCGTCCGCCTCATAACGCCAGAACCATGCGCGCATCCAGTTAGCGACGGACATGAGGATGTGCGCCCGCGCGTTCAAGTTGTCGCGCGAAAGGCCCGCTGTTTCTATGCCTGTGAGCAAGCCACGCAAATGCCGGAAGAGATCGTTATACGCAGTAAATACGTCATCAAGCTGCGGGCTCGGTAGCGCTCGCAAGTCATTGAAACAAACTAATTGAGGCTGTTCGCCCAGTTCCATTCCCGAGAGCAGCAACGCGTAGTTGCGGAAGAAATGGGCCAGTCGCGCATGCGTCGTTGGCTCCTTTGCCGCAGCCAGCGCAATGACATCAATTGCCGCAGTCGCACGAAGAAAACAGGCCTTTGCGAGGTCTTCTTTTTTGCGGTAATAGTAGGTCACGCTATTGGTGACGAGGCCGACGCTAGTTGCAATGTCGGACAGCGTCGCGCCCTTGACGCCGCACTCGTTGAAAAGCAGTGCGGCGGCTCCCAGAATGGCCTCGCGCTTTTCTTGAAAGCGGGCAGTTTGCGGTGATGGGGAAATAGGGGCGGACATGGATACCGTTCAGAGCATCGCACGAATTATGCCGATTGCTTCGCTGTGGTGCTGCAACGGAAAAGCGACGCGTGCAAGACGCATGCTGCTAGAGTTGACGGCATTCAAACCCACCCAACAGATTTGGCAGGAGGCACACATGGATTTTTCGATGTCTGAACGGCAGGCTCATTGGCGTGATCGCGTGATCGCTTTCATGAACCAGCACGTCTATCCTGCCATCCCAAAGTACACGGAGCAGATGCAGGGCTTCGGCGACAACCGTTGGCAAGTCGTGCCGGTCGTCGAAGAGCTAAAAGCCCTTGCAAAAACGGAAGGGCTGTGGAACCTTTTCCTGCCCGTAGATTCGCTGGCAGCAGACCGCCCGTTTCGTGGCGCTGGCCTCACCAATCTGGAATACGCGCTATGTGCAGAGCAGATGGGCCGGGTCGGTTTCGCGTCGGAAGTGTTCAACTGTTCCGCGCCAGACACCGGCAACATGGAAGTGCTCGCGCGATATGGTTCCGCTGAGCACAAGGCAAAGTGGCTGGAGCCGCTGCTGGCGGGGGAAATTCGTTCCGCGTTTCTGATGACCGAGCCCGATGTCGCCTCATCTGATGCGACGAATATTCAAACTTCGATCCGACGCGATGGCGATCACTACGTCATTAACGGTCGCAAATGGTGGTCATCTGGTGTCGGCGATCCGCGCTGCAAACTCGCAATTGTGATGGGTAAGACGGATCCGTCCGCCGCGCCGCATTCGCAGCAATCACAGATACTGGTGGAACTTGATACGCCCGGCATTGAGATCGTTCGTATGCTGCCGGTGTTTGGGTTTGATGACGCACCGCACGGTCATGCAGAGGTTGTGTTCCGTGATGTGCGTGTGCCTGCTGAAAATATTTTGCTGGGTGAAGGGCGCGGTTTTGAGATTGCACAGGGGCGCCTCGGACCCGGACGCATTCATCACTGCATGCGCTCGATTGGAAGTGCGGAGTTGGCCCTTGAGAAGATGGTGAAGCGTCTGCAATCGCGCGTCGCTTTCGGCAAGAAAATCTCCGACCAATCGGTGTGGGATGAGCGTGTGGCGGAAGCGCGGATCGACATCGAGATGACGCGGCTACTGTGTCTTCAGGCCGCAGACATGATGGACAAAGCGGGCAACAAAGTCGCGCGTATGCAGATTGCAATGATTAAGGTCGCTGCGCCGAGAATGGCTCTGCGCATTATCGACAACGCGATTCAGGCATTTGGTGCGGCGGGCGTGTCATCAGACGCCGGTCTGGCCAAGCAGTACGCCGGCATGCGAACGATGCGCTTAGCCGACGGGCCGGATGAGGTGCACAACCGCACGATTGCGCGCATGGAATATGGGCGGTACGCGGTGAAGAACGCCTGATTCAATAGGTCTTTAGCGCGCACTCTGGCGCCGTTAAGTTCCTCCCCCTTCAAGGGGGAGGTTAGGAGGGGGATGGTTGTTTGGCGGTCGCAGCGAAATGGGGCTTAAAGAAGAAAACCATCCCCACCCCAACCCTCCCCTTGAAGGGGAGGGAGCCTTTCATCAAACCGAGTCACTAAATAGTAGCCGCCATCGCCTT
>JBBRGY010000464.1:0-2858 GCA_038223495.1 Burkholderiales bacterium
GAGCTGATGGCGATCTCGCAGCAGATCGAGAAGCTTCAGAAAACCCTCCATCATGAGGCGTTCTGGTGCGACATAGAGGAGCTTGATTTCGCCCGTCATAAACTGCCGCTCAACTTTGGCAGCCTCCACAGCCGATAGCGAAGAATTCAAAAATGCTGCGGTAACGCCCAGTTCGGAAAGCGCGTCGACCTGATCCTGCATGAGCGCAATGAGCGGCGACACCACAATGGCCAGGCCGGAACGAAGCAGCGCCGGGATTTGGTAGCAAAGGGATTTGCCACCGCCGGTTGGCATGAGCACGAGCGCGTCATGGCCGGCGGCGACGTGGTCGATGATGGCCGCCTGCGGGCCACGGAAGCTTGCATAGCCGAAAGTGGTCTTTAAGATGTCGAGCGCGGTTTGGGTCATGGCGTGAAGGTTAGCAAGTTTGCGACGCTCACCTTCGGCACCCAAGTCTGTGCTCGACGCCGAATTGCGAGACGTACAGCCTCCCATCAGGTTAACCCGCATTAAACTCGGCGAGTGCTCTCCTCGTTTTTCTCGCGCCTCCCTCCCTTCCTGCTACCGCTGATCCTGATCAATTTGACGGGGCATATGGCGTTGTCCGGCGGTCGCGTGACGGGCTCGCTCTATATTTTGCAAAGCGGACACGCGGAGTATCTGGTGGGCGTTTTCATGGCGCTGTTCTCGATCATTTCGGTGCTAACGGCGCTGTCGATTGGGCGCTGGGTGGATCGCGTCGGGTCGACCCGCGTTATGCGGCTGGGAATTGGCCTCGTGCTCGTCGGCGCGTGGATGCCGGTGATTTATCTGTCGCTACCGACGCTTTTGCTAACGGCGCTGACGATTGGTTTTGGCTTCAATGTGCTGTCTGTCGCCTCCCAGCACACGGTGGGGCATCTTGTCGCAAACGCGACGCCCTCGGAGCGGCTGGCGAACTTTGGCTGGTTTGCGTTGGGTCATTCGGCATCGAGCACCTTTGGTCCGTTTATCGCTGGCATCCTGATTGACGCCATGGGATTCCGGGCTTCGTTTGCTGCCCTCGCCCTGTTTGCCTGTGTCGCGGCCTGGCTGGTGGTGACGCGTGCGCGTGATTTACCGCGCCCGGACGCTGCGCCCGTGTCAGCACTGGAGCAGGAATTAGCGGTGAACGAAGATGGCGAAGCACGCGAAGTGCCGCAAAAACCGCGCGTGTTCGATCTGCTCGCCACGCCTGAAATGCGCCGCATTTATTGGGTGAACATGGTCATGAGTGCATCGTGGGATTTGTTCATCGTGATGCTCCCCGTGTTGGGGCATCGAATGGGTTATTCGGCCTCGGTGATTGGTTTGGTGTTTTCGCTGTTTGCGGTCGGCACATTCGCCGCGCGTGCGGCCATGCCGTGGTTGTCACGGCGGGCGAACGAGTGGCAGATTTTGCGTGCGTCGCTGGCGGTGGTCACGCTGGTGTTTATGGCGCTGCCGTGGGCAGGCGTTGCGCCCTCTTTGATGGCATTGGGATTGTTGTTCGGGTGCGCCGTGGGTATGAGTCAGCCCAACATGTTGTCCTTATTGCACGCTGCGTCGCCCGCTGGACGCGGCGGCGAAGCGGTGGGATTTCGCTCGGTGCTCAGTAACAGTTGCTCGGTCGCTGTCCCGCTAGCGTTCGGCGCGGCGGTGGTGCCGTTCGGTATTTCTACATTGTTGGTCAGCGGCGGCGTGATCTTCGCGTCGGCCATTCCATCGGCCCATCAGGGCGTGCAGGCGCGCGCTACGGCGTTGGCAACATGAAACGCATTCTTTGTCTCGGCGCGTGCGCATCCACGAACGTTAATCGCTGTATTTTGCGACGGGCTCTGTAAGCATCGCTAGCGGAACCGCGACTAAAAACCAGCGGTCGATTTTGAACGTATTATTCTTGCCGCAAACGAGTTTCGGCAGGCGCTTTTGCTTGTAAGGCGAAATTGTCGCCCGCAGAGGGTTACGAGGTTGCGCAAACGAGAGGAAGCATGCATCAATTCACACAGTCCGAAATGCCCGTACGAAACGTAGCCAACGCCGTGCGGGCGCTTCCTTCGCTGACCAGCCAGTTTTCTCACCTTCGCGCACGAACCGATGCGCTGACGGCGCCGCTGTCGCCCGAGGATTGTCAGGTGCAATCGATGGCAGACGCCAGTCCGATCAAGTGGCATCTGGCGCACACCAGCTGGTTTTTTGAAACTTTCATTCTTGAGCCCTACGCGGATACGTATCGCGCGTTCGATCCCTCGTTTAAGGTGCTATTCAACAGCTATTACAACGGGATTGGCGACAAGCATCCGCGCACTGAACGCGGCCTGATTTCACGACCTTCGCTCGCTCGCATTCGCGAATATCGCGCCCACGTTGACGACGCGATGCTCAAATTTCTTTCCAGCGCCTCGCACGCTGCGGCCGTCCACGGTCTGATCACGCTGGGACTCAATCACGAGCAGCAACATCAGGAATTGATGCTGACCGATCTGAAACACATGCTCTCGATGAACCCGTGTTCGCCGGTGTATCAAACATCCGCTGCAACGGCTGGCGCTGCGGCCAGGATCGCTTCGCCGTGGTCATCGTTCGCGGGCGGACTCGTCGAAATCGGCCATGACGCCGAGCACGACGGGCAATTTGCGTTTGACAATGAATCGCCGCGTCATCAGGTTTTTTTGCGCCCATTCGAAATTGCCAACGCGCTGGTGAGCAACCGCGAATACCTTGCGTTCATCGCGGACGGCGGCTATTCACGACATGACCTGTGGCTGTCCGAAGGCTGGGATCGGGTCCGTAACGAAGGATGGTGCGCACCCATGTATTGGCGCGAAGACCACGGCGCGTGGACTGAATTCACGCTGCAC
>JBBRGY010000465.1:0-2845 GCA_038223495.1 Burkholderiales bacterium
ACTCGTAGTCGCTGACGGCGCTACGGTGCTTGGTTTGGTGGAGCTCAAAGACATCGTCAAACCCGGCATGAAGGAGCGCTTCACCGAGTTGCGCAACATGGGCATTCGCACAGTCATGATCACCGGCGACAATCGCCTGACTGCGGCCGCGATTGCTGCAGAAGCCGGTGTTGATGATTTCCTGGCTGAAGCCACGCCAGAGGCAAAACTCAAGCTCATTCGCGACACGCAGGCGGAAGGTCGACTGGTTGCCATGACGGGTGACGGGACCAATGACGCTCCAGCGCTTGCGCAAGCCGATGTAGCCGTGGCGATGAACTCGGGCACACAGGCGGCCAAAGAAGCGGGCAACATGGTGGATCTCGATTCTGATCCCACGAAGTTGATCGAAATCGTGGCGGTAGGGAAGCAAATGCTGATGACACGTGGTGCGCTGTCTACGTTTTCGATTGCCAACGACATCGCCAAGTATTTCGCGATTATTCCGGCAGCATTCGCATCGACGTATCCTGCACTCGGCATGCTGGATGTGATGCACCTCACGAGCCCAGCCTCTGCAATTTTGTCGGCTGTGATCTTCAACGCGCTGATCATCGTCGCATTGATTCCGTTAGCGCTGAAAGGGGTGGCTTATCGTGCCGTGGGCGCCGCCGCGCTGCTTCGTCGCAACATCCTCGTTTACGGCGTAGGCGGTCTAATCGTGCCGTTCATTGGCATCAAGGCGATTGATCTTTTGTTGTCTGCGCTCGGTCTGGTTTAGGAGCAAACCCATGAAAACTTATCTTCGCCCCGCCCTCGTGCTGTTCGTTTTGCTCACGCTCATCACGGGCGTGGCTTATCCACTACTCATTACCGGCATTGCGCAAGCGGTGTTCCCGGCACAGGCTAACGGCAGTGTCGTTGAGCGCGACGGCAAACCCGTCGGATCATCACTGATCGGGCAAACGTTCTCAGCACCGAAGTACTTTTGGAGTCGACCATCAGCGACCTCGCCGATGACGAACAATGGCACCGCCTCAAGTGGCTCTAACCTGGGCCCTACCAATCCTGCGTTAATTGTTGCCGTACAGAACCGAATCGACGCGCTTCAGAAGGCTGATCCCGCCAACAAGCAGTCAATCCCGGTGGATCTGGTAACCGCATCAGCCAGTGGGTTGGATCCACATATCTCGATTGCAGCAGCGCGCTATCAAGCAAACCGTATTGCGACCACACGCAAACTTCCGGTCGAGACGGTCAACTCATTGATTGATCAAACTCAGGAAGGCGCTGTCTTCGGTTTTCTAGGTGAGCCGCGAGTGAATGTCTTGGCGATCAATCTGGCGCTGGATGCGATTAAGCCATAGAACAATCTACCATCACACATGGCCGACGCAAACGCCCCACCTTCTCGCCCTGATCCTGACGCACTACTGGCGCAAATCAAGGCTGAGGCCAGCTCCTCAGCGCGAGGAAAGCTGCGCATTTATTTCGGCGCATCTGCGGGTGTTGGCAAGACATACGCCATGCTGGCTGCTGCACGCAAGGCAAAAACCGAAAACGTAGACGCCGTCATAGGCGTTGTCGAAACGCATGGACGCGCCGAGACGGCAGCGCTGCTAGAGGGCCTGGAACAACTGCCCCAGCGCCGGATCAACTATCGCGGTCGTGAATTGAAGGAATTCGACCTCGATGCAGCGCTCGGTCGTAAACCCCAGTTGTTGCTCGTTGATGAGCTCGCTCACAGCAACGTTGAAGGTTCACGCCATCCGAAACGATGGCAGGACGTGGAGGAATTGCTGGAAGCAGGCATTGACGTCTGGACGGCACTTAACGTGCAGCACCTCGAAAGTCTGAACGATGTCGTCGGTGGCATTACGCAGGTTCGCGTCATGGAGACGGTGCCCGATCATGTGTTTGACAGCGCAATCGAGGTTGTACTTGTAGACGTGCCTGCTGACGAATTACTGAAGCGATTGAAAGCCGGGAAGGTCTATCTTCCCGAACAGGCCGAGCGGGCAGCAACAGGATTTTTTCGTAAGGGCAACTTGATGGCGCTGCGCGAAATCGCGCTACGCCGCACGGCTGATCGTGTTGAAGACGACGTTCAGACCTACCGCAGTAGCGAGGATATAGACCGCGTCTGGAAGACTGAAGCGGGACTTTTAGCCTGCGTTGGACACACTGCAAATGCTGAGCAGGTGGTACGAAATACAGCGCGGCTTGCCACCCAGCTCAGCGTTTCGTGGCATGCCGTTTACGTCGAAACACCAACGCTACAACGACTCCCGGCGCGCGAACGCGAGGCCATTCTTAACGTACTTAAGCTTGCTGAGGATTTGCAAGCGCGAACAGCCGTACTGTCCAGCAATTTGCCTGCGCAGGCGATTGCCGACTACGCGAGTGAGCACAACCTTAGCAAAATTGTGCTGGGAAGTGCCACTGCGAACGCTGTGGGCGGCGTGCCGTTTGGCTTTAATGTATTTGCATCTTTCAGGAGGCGCAGCGGTACCGACCTGTCACGCAACTTGGCTCGTATAGCGCCCGAACTCGATCGCATTGAAGTCGGCCGAAGCGCCAACCCCTCGACACGTCCGCTCACCAGTGCTATTCGCAATTATTCGACCGCCGCGGCCGAGAATGATCGCGACGACACGACGGCAACGGAATCAAAACTGCATCGATGGCGCTACGCGATCACGCTTGCCGCGTGTGCGGGCACGACGCTCGTGTGTCTGCCGTTACACGGACGGTTGGCACTCGCCAACGTAGTGATGGTGTTTTTGTTATGTGTTGTGTTCGTTGCGATGCGACTGGGGCGTGCGCCGGCCGCACTGGCTGCGGTAGTCAACGTGCTGGCGTTTGA
>JBBRGY010000466.1:0-2843 GCA_038223495.1 Burkholderiales bacterium
ACATCTCGAAGCCACCCAGCGCTGTACCCATGACGACACCCACACGGTCGCCATCGATGTCGCGTCCGATGATCAGACCCGCATGAGTCAATGCTTCGTGCGCCGCAGCGATGGCAAAGTGCGAGCAGCGCGCCATGCGCCGCGCTTCCTTTGGCTCGATGTATCGATGCGGATCGAAGCCTTTCACCTCGCCAGCGATGCGAATCGGCAAATGGCTGGCGTCGAACTGCGTGATCGGCCCGATGCCGCTCTTGCCGGCCACCAGCGCATTCCATGTGTCGGTCACGTTCAGCCCCAGCACGGTGATCGCGCCGATGCCGGTGATAACCACGCGGCGCTTTTTGCCGAGCGTGCCACGCCCGTTATTCATGTTGACGACGCGAAAAGGCTCGTGTGCCGTTTGTCGTTTGAGTGCCTTGCGTTCACGGCGTCGCTCCAGCACACGCTTGCTGGCGCTGGTTACCTTGCTGATGCCGCGCCGGAGTCCGCTAAATCTTTTCGGTCGTGCCATGTTGCGGGTGACAGATGTCGAGTGTCGAACGGCGAGTTGCGAGGTGAGTCGTTAACTCGTCACCCACACAGCTTGTCCTGAGCTCGACGAAGGATCATTCGTCATTTTTGGGAGTGCTTGCAGCCCTTTCTCAATCGCGTCGACCACGCCGCGCTCGACAGATTCGGCAGCGCGCATGAGGGCCGAGCGAATTGCGCGTGCCTTGCTGCGGCCGTGGCCTATGATGACAACACCGTCCACGCCCAACAGTGGCGCGCCGCCGATTTCCTGGTAGTCCGTGCGTTTGCTGATACGATCTACTGCGTCTTTGATGAGCAGGCCACCAATCTTGCTTTTAGTCGTGCGCATGATCTCTTCACGCAGCATAGTCTTGATGAAGGTGCTCATGCCCTCGCTCAATTTCACAATCACGTTCCCCGTGAAGCCATCGACCACGAACACGTCGGCGTTGCCCGCCGGCAGGTCGCGGCCTTCGACGTTGCCTATAAAGTTCAGCGGTGCGCCCTTGAGCAACTGGTGCGCGTCTTGTATGAGCTGGCTACCCTTCGTTTCTTCTTCGCCGTTGCTAATCAGGGCGACGCGCGGATTCCGAATGTTCATCACTTTCTCGGCATACACGCTGCCCATCAGTGCGAACTGCGCCAGCCATTCGGGCTTGCAGTCGGCATTCGCCCCCAGGTCGCACAATAAGACGAAACCTTTGGCGGTCGGGTAGCCGGTCGAGAGGCACGGGCGATGAATGCCCTTGATTCGGCCAAGATATAGCAGCGATGCAGCCAGCGCGCCGCCCGTGTTGCCCATTGTGACAAACGCATCGGCATCGCCGGCCTTCACCATCTGAATGCCGACGACCATCGAGCTATTCTTCTTTGCCTTCACGGCGTTGGCAGGGTGCTCGCCCATTTCGATCACGTCGGGCGCATGGACGATGGGCAGATGCAAACCGGCCGTGTTGTGCTGCACCAGTAGCGGCCGGATCAGCTCCTGTCGGCCGACCAACGCAATCTCCCAGCCAAATTCTTTGGCGACGTTAACGGCGGCTTCTACGTTGGGCGCGGGGCCGAAATCACCCCCCATCGCGTCGAGGACGATTTTCATCTAGTTTCTCGAGAATCCATTGTTGTCATCTGGCGGGCGGATGGCCGATTCGACGATGTGCAGCATTTTTAATTCTTCGCCCAGCACTTCCGATTCCATCGTCATCAGTGCCGACAATCGGTCCTGCGACAACAACTGTTGTTTCACGTCTAGCGGCAGACGCAGCGCGATGGCCGCGAACAAGGCGATCTCAGTGGCGTCTGTCGGAAACTGATCGAACTTGAATCGCATACCGTTGGCTTTGGCCAGCAGGCGCAAATACTTGCGCAGTCGCTGCGATACCACGCCGGTCAGATGGGCATCTGTCGTCTCGTCCGTATCGAAAGGGAATGCCGTCACATCGCCAATGAGATAGCCGTGTTCGCTGACGCGCCAATCGTGCAGCCGAAATCGCTCTTCGCCCATCGTAATAATGTTTAAGCGACCGTCGGGCATCTTTTTCAATTCGGTCACGCGGGCCGACGTGCCTACGTCGAAGGGTTGATCTGGTTCCTCATTTTGAGCCAGCACCACGCCGAATGGCTCATTGTCATCCACACATTTTTGAATCATCACCCGATAGCGCGGCTCGAAAATGTGCAGAGGCAAAGTCTGGCCTGGAAACAGCACCACATTCAACGGAAAGAGGGGCAATTCATGCACCTTCGCTTCCATAGTTCTCTTGCTTCTTCTCGCTTCCTCCGCAGTCATTATATCTAGGGGGATAACGCGAGTTGATCGGCGTCTGCGCGTTACGTCGCGAAAAGCGTGCAAGACCAGTTCAGGTGCCAATACTCTTGCATGCACCGTTGCATAGGGCAATCGCCTGAAAGCATCTGTGTGCAATGCATTGTGGTATCAGCCCTCATTGCGGTTGCATTGCACTCTTCACCAACAAACGACTGAAAGGCAAACTTAGATTTTTTATGCGATTGTGGGATTGACATCGCAATACGACTATCGAAAGGAGTGAACGATGCAGCCTAGCTCACCCGCGCGCCTCCTGTTCTGCCCCGTGCGCCGTAGCACAGATCTGTGCGTTGTGCCGTCGCACTATCGCTCACCCACATGATGCTGTTTACCCGAACCATCGCAGAAGCCGTAGCGCGCCAGACACAACCGGCGGTCGCCGAGTTGCGTCGGTTCCTGGTCACGCTGTTTACACGCGACGAACTTGACCTGCTGTGCGCGGATTACTTTCGCGATGTTTACGAGGATCTTGAGGGCGTTGCGCTGACCAAAAGCGCGTTGGCAC
>JBBRGY010000467.1:0-2836 GCA_038223495.1 Burkholderiales bacterium
GTCAGTGACGTTGACGATTGCGCGAAGGTCGGCGCGGACAGCGCAGCCAACCCCACAACCACAATAGCCAAAAATCGGCTCATTTCGAAGCCATAAATATTCAGCATCTTTTCTCCAGAAGCACGTTCGCACTGGGGCCACAATCGTAAAGAAGCAAAAGTCGACTTCCATCATAAATTGGTGTTAGCCCCTATGGCGTGGCGCTTTCAGTCAAAAGCCATTTGGCAAACGCGCTACAAATTATGCCGTAGAAATCTCCTTTTCGAACAGCGTTTTTCCTTTGCTGTCCTGATAGCTGACGCGCAAACTATTGCTTGTTGCGTCATAGGCGAGCAGACCGAAATTGAAGTCGTCGCCAAACACAAAATGCGGGCCTTTGCTGTGTCTTGCGCGGGCTTCGGGTTGGCGGTCAAAGGTGCGGAAAGTGGCGAGCGGCCCAGCCATAAACTCGTGAATACCGGTGCGTTTGTTGCTCCAGTCACGAGCAAAGTGATAATCGGCGGAAATCATCACAACATTGCTGATTTTTTCGCGTTTCAGAAAATCAACAATCTCGTCGCGCTCTGTTTTGTAGTTGCCCCAAGCGTCTTGGCTACCGCCATGGAAAGGCACCGATGTAGCGACGATTTTGAAGCGGGCTTTTGAGCGTTTGAGGGTGTCGAGAAACCACTTCTTTTGCTGCGTACCGAGCATTGTTTTTTCGGGACCGTCGACCATCGCCTGAACGCTGCGAAAGCGACGCGTATCGACAATGATCAAATCAACCGCTGGCGACAGCGATGATGCGCGATAAAGCCCGGTCGTTTCCACGCTTGCGCAGGGCCAATATTCCCGAAACACGGCCTCAGCCACGGGCAATTGCGGCAACCCGCCGTGTGCGTCATTTTCGATTTCGTGATCGTCCCAGATCGCGAAATTCGCGCGTTGCGACATAAACGCCTGCAACGGTCGGTCTGCACGAATGCGGGCGTGTTTCATGCGGTAGTGACGCGTGGTGGGAGAGAAATCGCGCTTCGGAGAATCGGCGTAAACCGTATCACCCAAATGCACAAAGAAATCCGGCTTTGCGGCCTCCATCACGTCGAATATTCGAAAGGGCTTGCAGGTTTCCTGCATGTCACCGGAAAACGCGATGGAAAAGCTTTGCCCGGCTTTGCGTGGCGTATTGAAACGACACAATTCGGACGCCACAGCATCGCCAGCGAACACGCGATAGTGCACGGTTGCACCCTGCGGCAACCCAGTGAGCGCAATATGCCCGGTGAAATCGCTAACCGCATCGAACGCTCGCTCGACGCTTATGCGGGTGAGCGCATCGGGCTTGACGCCCCAGCGCACGTGAAGCTTTGCCGCCTCGTTCGCGCTGATCCAGATCAGCGCGCGATCTTCCTGCACGTCGAAGCAGGCGGGCGTAAACGCCAGCTTCGCGGCATGAGCCGCAGGTATTGCCGCCGCCAAAGGCAACACGCCGAGACTGGCTGCGGCCTGCAATGCGCGGCGGCGGCTTGGCAGACGGGGATAGTCGTCATCTGAATCGGTACGCATGAGAGGTTCACCAGTAATGCGAAAATTAAGGCTCAGTATTGAATTCTCGCTCCTGCATGATTATCAATGACACGGCCCCGTTGCGCGCATCCCACAATTCACTGAGTAGTGCTCGATGAATGCACGCGCCGTACCCGTGATGGCTGCGAGTGTCGTGGCGGCGGTGACACTCATGGCTCTGATCGCCCAGATTGCGTTGCTCGGAGCATTGGGGTCCGGTGGCAAAGACTCTGACGCGACGCTCTTGCTGACGCCTGCCCTAAACGCGCAGTTGCTGGGCAAGGACGCGTCCGCACCGATCAAATTTGACGCATCGCGCGGAGCAGCAGCAGCGCAGATACGCGGCTTGAATGTCGCCGCGCGCGACGTGCTGGCAATTAGAGTGGCAACTGAAAATGTGACTGGAAATGTCAAGCTTGCGCTCGGTTGGTTGTCGACGCAAAACTTGAGTCGGTCTGCCACCGCGAGTGCACCAATAGCCGCCACCGCTGAGCCGCGCACCTCGGTGGTACTGCTATCAGGGCATCCGCGCTGGCGCGACAATGTGACGCAAATTGCGTTGGGGTTTGAAAACGCAGGCATCGGCAATGCCCCACCCGGCGCGGCCGTGACGAGCGTCGAATTGTTGCCGGCAAACCCGATCGGCGCGATTACCTTATTGTCCATGGCATGGTTTGGCAGCGACAGCAATATCATCGTACCGAACGAATCGGCACATCGGGTGCTGCCGCTGGCGCTGTGGATTGCTCTGATTTGCGTAGCGAGCGTTGCGGTCATTGCGTTGATCTTCAGGCGTATTCCGGCGGACCGGGCAGCCGCCCTTAAGCGCTCGGCTGTGGCCCTCACGCTGCTCGCCGTTGCGGCAACCGTGCTCGCGAACCGTTGGCCCGGCTGGTCGATGCCCATCGGTGCGGGGATTGCTGCGGTAGTCTCGCTTCTGCTGATTGACCCACCACGCACGGTCGCATTGAGTTACGTTCAACGTATGTTGCTAGCGGTTGTCGGATTGGGCGTTTGTGCGGTTTTGTCGCCACTGGTAGCAGCGGTAGCTTTAGTGCCCACGCTGACACTTGCACTGGCGGTCCATCCGTCGTCTTCCAGATTTCCGGTACTGGCCGTCGGTGCGGCGCTCGCCGCCGTGCCCGTGCTGGTGATCTCCGCCATGTCACAGGGTTTAATCGCCGCGCCAGCGTTGCTCACGCCGTTAACCGACCCAACCCGCGCACTGGCGAACATCGCCTCGGGCGCGGGTGGATTGCCGGGCTTGGCGCTCGGCATGCTGGCGATGCAT
>JBBRGY010000468.1:0-2831 GCA_038223495.1 Burkholderiales bacterium
GCCCGCCATCCAGCGCGCGTCTTCCAGACTGATGTCCGCGTTGAATTTTGACGGCAACATGACGCAGCGCACGCGATCGCGACCCAGCGCGTCGACCGCAATTGCGAGCACAATGGCGGAATCGATTCCGCCTGACAGGCCGAGCACGATCCCCGGAAAACGGTTCTTGTTGATGTAATCTTTGACGCCCAGTACGAGCGCGGAATAGACGTTCGCGACAGTAGACGGCAGGCTGTTGTAGCGCACGGGTTTGGGCTCATTTTTGCCAACCCCGCCGTTAAATTCAACCACCGCCGTTGCCTCAACAAATCCCGGTAAACGTTGTGTGACTTCACCCGCGCTGTTCATCACAAACGATTGACCGTCATAGATGATTTCGTCTTGACCGCCGACAAGATTTGCGAACAGGATCGGCAAACCCTGCTCCGTCGCGCGCGCCTTGCACGCGGCCTCGCGCGCAGCCAGATGTTCGGTGTCATAAGGCGAGCCGTTGATCACCGCCAACACCTGCGCGCCCGACGATTTGGCGAGCGCCGCTGCGCGCGGCAACCACACGTCTTCGCAAATGAGTACGCCAACTTTCAACCCGCCGATTTCAACTACTGTCGCGCTGCTTCCGTGTTCGAAGTAGCGTTTGTCATCAAAAACCGAATAGTTCGGCAGCTCCATCTTGCGATAAATCGCTTCGATCTTGCCGCCACGCAAGACAGCGGCGGCGTTGTAGAGACTCGTTTCGTCGCGCCAAGGGAGGCCAACGATGGCGGCCACCTTGGGCGGAAGTTTTTCGGCAAGTGCCTCGACCTCCGCTTTGCAAGCGGCGATGAACGATGGCTTCAGGAGCAAATCCTCTGGCTGGTACGAACAGATGGATAACTCAGACGTGAGCAATAGATCTGCGTTGACAGCCGCAGCGGATAGCGCTGCATCAAGGATTTTGGCGGCGTTGCCCTTGAGGTCGCCTACGAGGAGATTGAGTTGGGCTATGACGGCTTTCATGCGGACAATTGTAGGGTGGCCTCCCGCCTGATCGTCAGACTACGGCAGAATGCAAGTAATGCAAATCGAAGTTGTTGATTCGCTTGCGACCATTCCGGCGCAAGAGTGGGATGCCCTGGTGACTTTAGCCGGTGGCAATGTGTTTCTCTCGCACGCTTACCTGCATGGCCTGCACGCTACGGGCTGCGCGACAGCGCGAGCGGGATGGCAGCCGTGCTACCTCATTGCGCGCGAAAGCACTAAGCTTCTGGGAGCGATGCCACTGTATCTCAAAGCTCATTCATACGGTGAATATGTGTTCGATTGGGCGTGGGCAGATGCCTACAAGCGCGCGGGCGGCAGTTACTACCCAAAGCTCTTGTCGGCCGTGCCGTTCACGCCGTGCGGTGGGCCGCGCGCGCTCGCTGCCAACGTCGAAATTCGCGACACACTGATCAAAGCAGCGATTACGTACGCCAACGATCTGGGCGTATCAAGCCTGCACGTCCTCTTCCCGCCCGAGGACGAAGCCAAGGCGTGGCAAGACGCTGGGCTCATGCTGCGCCAAGGCGTGCAGTTTCATTGGGAAAACCGGGACTTTTCAAACTTCGACGCAATGCTAACCAGCATGACGCACGACAAGCGAAAACGCATCAAGCAGGATCGTCGCTACGTCGCCCAGGCTGGCGTGACGTGGCGAGTTTCGCGCGGCTCTGAAATTAGCGACGCTGACTGGACCTTTTTCTATCGATGCTACGACTCGACCTATCGTGCGCACATGTCGACGCCTTATTTATCGCAGGAGTTTTTTCAACGTCTAGGACATGCTTGCGAAGGCGCTGCGGTGCTTTTTGTCGGCGAGCGCGATGGTAACCCACTATGTACATCGTTATGCGTTGCCAGCGGCGACACCGTCTATGGTCGCTACTGGGGCACACTGGAACCGTTGAAATCTTTGCACTTCGAAGCCTGTTACTACCAACCGATTGAGTGGTGTATCGCGAACCACTTTCAGCATTTTGAAGGCGGTGCACAGGGAGCACACAAGCTTGCACGTGGGCTGTTGCCAACGGCAACCTACTCGGTTCACTGGCTGGCCGATCAGCGCTTTGCAGCGGCGGTCGACGACTACCTGGCGCGCGAAACAATCGGCGTCGCGCACACGCTGGAGGAGTTGGGCGAGAGTTCGCCATTTAAAAGCGACACGGAATGACAGTACCTCCAAAATTCTTTTTTGGGGATGCAGTGATAGAAGCCCGGAGCGCAGCAACCGCAATGTACGCACTGGTACATGAGGATTGTGAGCTCCGCGCGACGCCACAATGCGCCCCACAAATAAATTTTTGTAGGTGCTCTTGAAGGTTTTCTACACCGACCATTTCGTGCTTCCCTTGCCCGAAGGACATCGCTTTCCGATGCAAAAGTATTTGCTGCTGCGCGAGGCAGTTCAAGCCTTCGCGCCAGACTCGCTGGAAGTCGCGCCGGCAGCGAAGGACGACGAACTACTGCTAGCGCACGACGCCGCCTACGTTGACCGTATGTCGGATGGCACGCTCACAGCAATAGAAATTCGCCAGATTGGATTTCCGTGGAGCCCGTTCATGGCCGAGCGGGCGCGGCGCTCCGCTGGGGCGACACTTGCCGCAGCCAAAGCTTCGTTGACAGAACACTGCGCCATCAATCTCGCAGGCGGCACACACCACGCGTTTCGCGATCATGGAGAAGGCTTTTGCTGCTACAACGACGCCGCCGTCGCAGCGCGCGTTTTGCAGCGAGACTTTGGCGTCGAACGCGTACTGATCTGCGATCTTGATGTGCATCAGGGTAACGGGACCGCGAGTATTTTTGAAGGAGAT
>JBBRGY010000469.1:0-2828 GCA_038223495.1 Burkholderiales bacterium
CCGGGGGCGAGTGCATCGCGGGTGTTGGTTGGCTGTGCTGTCCAGTCGCCAGCATCGACAGAAAGTGCCGCTGTGTTGCCCGCCAAACCTCCCAACATGGCGTGGTATCCCGCGACAATCGCACCACCGAGAAAGTTGCCCCTTTCATCAAGCTGATCGACCGTCAACGCCGTGCCTGCACAAGCCACTACACAAGGCGCCAGCCCGCGATGCCAGGCCGCAATCACTGCCGCCCAACGATCCGTACCGAGGCGCGTGGGATCGTCGTAACCGTTCTTCACGCCGCAAGCGCTGGCTGTCGAAACAATCCAGTAAATGCGAATGCCAAGCGCCGCAAACTGGCGCTCAACGCGCTCTTTGGATACAAGGTTCGCGACGTGACTGCCGACGACTTGTGTGGGCCGATCCAGTGCCAGTCCCGCGCGCTCAACGAAATGCTCAATCTCAGCGACGAACATTGCGCCACGTGTGACGATGCGATCACCGTCAAAGCCCGCCCATTTCAGGCGTGTGTTGCCAATATCAAGAACCAAAAGCACGAAGGGCCCCTCTTAAAATTCGTTTTTGGGGATACAGTGTTAGGCGTGGAGTGCGCAGTAACCGGAATGTACGCTCTGGTACATGAGGATTGAGAGCACTCCGCAACGACACAATGCGCCTCACAAATGCATTTTAGGAGGCGGCCCGTAGCGTTACCTCTCCAGAAACAAATGTGTGCAAACCCGCTTCGCTTTCTATCACCAACGCCCCTTGCTCCGTGACGTCCCGTATGCGCCCGCTGATCTGACCGCCGTCGGGTAAGCGCGCGACAATCATTTTGTCAGCGTAGGCATAGGACGTCAGCCATTCGTCCCGGAATGCAGCGAAGCCTGATTTAGCGAATTGCAACAGCGCGTCGTCCAGTGCAGTCAGCAGAAGCGCAACCACGCCATCACGTGAATGGCGAACACCCGCGACGTCATCCAGACCAATCGATGGCAGCCCACCAGCAGTTGGCGTGAGTCGAGGTGAACGCAGATTCAGGCCGACGCCGATCACGGCGGTCCGAGTGGAAAACGGGCCGAGCACCGTTTCGATCAGCATGCCCGCAAGCTTGTGTGATTCGTCAATCAGCACGTCGTTTGGCCACTTAAGTTTCGCTCGACCGCCAAGATGCCCGACAAGCGCTCGGCGAACGCCCACACCCACGGCGAGGCTCAAGCCGTCAAGCCGCTGCGAGCGCTCAAACTCCCATGCGACGCTCATCAGCACAGCGTCACCCGCGTTTGCCTGCCACTGCCGGCCGCGCTGCCCGCGCCCTGCGGTCTGTACATCGGCGACCAAAACCTGACCGTGCATCGACCGCCGCACCGCACGCTGCAAGAGCTGGGTGTTGGTGGAATCGGTCTGGGCGACAACCTGAATCTGAAAATCGGTCATGAGCGTTTTCTACGAAATATCTACGGGCTCGCCAAAATGTCTGCGGGATTACCCTCATTTACCCAAGTCTTATATAAGACCTACACTCCCGACATTCCCGACCGTAGAGTCGGTTTTGTTGGTGAACGTGTGTATATTGTGCAGTGCATGACTGTTAGATTCGCGTGGTTCGAGGAGGATTGAGGAAATATGACTGTTACCAGTGCCTCGGCAGCTGCCGATACATTTCCGCGTTTGCTGTCCAAACACGCGACGCAACGTCCTGACGCGCCCGCATTGCGCGAAAAATACCTTGGCATCTGGCAAACGTGGTCATGGCGCGACACCGCCACCGAAGTGCGCTCTATGGCAATGGGTCTCGCGGCCCTTGGCTTCAAGCGGGGCGACAACCTGGCGATCATTGGTGACAATCGCCCTCAGCTTTACATGGCGTTTACCGCAGCGCAGTCGTTAGGTGGCGTAGCGGTGCCGATGTATCAGGACGCCGTCGCCGCTGAAATGACGTTTGTTCTTGAAAACGCGGTGATCCGGTTCGCCATCGTTGAGGATCAAGAGCAGGTCGACAAGCTGCTTGAAGCGCGCGATTCACTACCGCAAATCGAACACATCATCTACGCCGATCCGCGCGGACTCAGAAACTACAACGCCCCAGGCCTCATGAGCCTCGAAGCATTGCGCGCTAGAGGCGACGAATTCGACGCGGCACATCCTGGCTTTTTTGATGCTCAAGTGGCAGAGGGCAAAGCGACCGATGTGTCGGTCATGCTCTACACCTCGGGCACGACCGGCAAGCCAAAGGGCGTCTGCCAGACGCACGAAGCGTTTATTACCGCAGCTAGCGGTGGCGTGCAGTTTGATCACCTTGTCGCCACCGACAATGTGCTGTCGTATTTGCCGATGGCATGGGTGGGCGATCACCTTTTCAGCTACGCGCAATTTCTGGTGGCCGGTTTCACGGTCAATTGCCCTGAATCTGCCGAGACAGTGATGACGGATTTGCGCGAAATCGGCCCGACTTATTACTTCGCGCCGCCACGCGTGTTTGAGAGTCTGCTAACAAACGTGTCCATCCGCATGGAGGATGCAAGCCGCATCAAGCGCTGGATATATGAATCGCTGATGGCGGTCGCCAAGCGCTGTGGTTCCGACATTCTTGACGGGCGACCGGTCAGCACAAAAGACAAACTGCTCTACGCGCTGGGCAATGTCCTCGTGTATGGCCCATTGAAGAACACGCTCGGCATGAGCCGGATTCGCGTGGCGTACACCGCCGGTGCGGCGATTGGCCCGGACCTCTTCCGCTTCTATCGCTCGATCGGCATCAATCTCAAGCAACTTTACGGATCGACGGAAACCTGCGCTTACGTTTGCTTGCAACCCGATGGTCAAATAAAATTTGACAGCGTGGG
>JBBRGY010000470.1:0-2821 GCA_038223495.1 Burkholderiales bacterium
TCCGCGCGGTTGTGGAGGCGGATGCCGCCGCGTTAGCGATGGCCAACGAGAACGCAAACCGAAATCGCCCGACGCGCGTACAGTCCAGCATCGCCACCCCCGCGCTGCCGTGGTGGAATATTCAGGATCGCGCGCTGTGGCTGGTTGATCTTTTTGAGCGGCTGGAGCGACAGGATCAGGAACGCGTATCCAGCTAGCCGCGTCCAGTTTGATGCGATCAGAAATCGGAGAACCGAACGTTGGATTCAAAGTACTACAGCCTCGTTGAGATCATCGCCTTTGCCGTGCTCGCGCTCGGATTCTGCGTCTACCAAATCTGGACGGTTAGGCGGAAACCGGGGGACAAGCGTGACAAGGTTGAAGATCAGCCTCAATCGGGCAAGGATCGCATTTCTTGATATCAGCTTTAAGTGGAAAGCGCCGCTGATCGGGGGTTGACTGTCCATTTTATCAATTGTCGACAATCGTCCGTTTTAGCGTCTAGCCCCTGTACAAGAAAGACTGTGGCGCAAAGCTATACGACAATTTGTTCACTAAATTCACTGCTACCACTACCAACGCGGCATGCGAAACGGCAGCATGGCCTGCACTACTGATTTTGTAAACCGGGTCAACGACAGACTTTCGTGCACTGCGTGAACCGGTTCCCCGAGGAGTTCGGCCGATAGTAGCGAGCGAGCGTAGAACGGACCGTTTTCCAATGTTTTGACGATGGCGGGAGCACCTTTGCTCTCGCTTTGCGTTGAGCGCGCGATGCCCCAGCTTGTTGTCTGTAGCGGGTGCGGCGCGGGCGCGACGATACGCTCGCATGTGCCCGACGGTAGATAGCGATGAGCGATTTGCAATCGCGAACCCGCCTTGTGCTCAACGTCGTAGAGCGCGACAGTGCTGCCGTCCTTCAGCCGAGCGCGCGACCATTGCCACGAGTTGAATGCGCTCTCCAGCGGCGCGCTGCCTCGGTTGCTATCCAGGTAGGCGTCGCCTTGCCAGATTAGGTTGGGCTGATCGAGGTCGAGCGTCAAGCGCGCAGACGGAGCGAGCGGTTGCCAAAGGTGGTTGCCTTCGCCATCGATGGCGATCATGTGATCGTGCGCAGCGAGCGCGACGGTGGGTGTGAGCTTGATGGTGCCGCGTATGTGGCGAGGTATCGGGGCGCAGCGCTCATCAATTTTGATGATGAGTTCGTTGCCGCTCCATTCGAGTGAGCTGGGGCCGACATTGAATGTGGACGCGGTGCGCGAGCACTTTGCTTGCGGGCGTTCGGTCATTGCCCAAGCGTTGACACCGCGCTTGTCTTTCGACAAATCGTAGAGCGCGATGTTGATAGCGCAATGGTTGTCCGGATTGACGTTTTGAACGCCATGCTTGCCTCTCGCCCACGCGTAATACGGAGAGAAGACGCTGCCTACGAACGCGATGAGCGTGAAGCCGTGATGGCCGTCATCGCTTATCGCGTCAACGTACCACCACGCGTAGCCGCCGTTAGGCACGGGGGCGTCGAATCTCAAGCTCATTGCTTCAACACTTCTGCTGCTGCCATTCGCCCCGATAGCGCCGACATCGCCACACCGGGCCCCGGATGCGCGCTGCCGCCAGCGAGGAAAAGTCCGGGCAATTTACTGCGCACACCGGGGCGCTGAAAGCTTGCCATTGGGCCATGCGGCGCTCGCCCGTAAAGCGCGCCGCCGGTGCCGGGGAAGCGCTCGGCGAATTGATTTTGAGTGCTGATAAGCGAGTGGTTTTGCGAGTGATCGATGCTCAAGCCGCAGCGTTGCAGCAGGGCGAACGTGGCGTCGGTATGCCGTTTGATTTCGTCGTCGCCGAGCGTGTGAGTGTCGCCATTGGCGGGCGCGTTGACGATACAGAATAGGCGCTCCGACGTGCCTGCTGCGATGATGTTGTCGGTTCGATCTTGTGCGCAGACGTAGACAGTGGGCACATCGGGAACGCGGCCTTGATTGGAGAGTTGAACGAATTCCTGCGCGTAGTCAGGCGAAAAAAACACGTTGTGCCGATGCAGTGGAAAACCAGACGTCGGCGCATTCAGCGCGAATGTCAGTGCGGAAAGAGAGCGATTTTTTGCGGTGACTTCGGGCACGCCTGCCGCACGGGCGGCTGCGCTGCCGAACAAACCCGACGCGATGGCAGACACGTCGCAGTTCGCAACCACCGCATCTGCCGTTAACACTTCGCCCGACGCTAAAACAACACCACTTGCTTTGCCGCCGCTGACGATAATTTCCTGAACATGTGCATTGCAGCGTAGCGTCGCGCCGCGCGACTCAAGCCTCGCGGTCATCGCTCGTGCAATCTCCCGCATGCCGCCGCGCACGCTCCACACGCCGGATCGTTCAACGTGCGCGATGAGCATGAGCGTGGCGGGCGAGCGCCAAGGAGAACCGCCGCAGTAGGTAGCGTAGCGACCGACTAATTGTTGCAGTCTTGGGTCGTGAAAGTAGGTGCCCAGCATGCGCCACAGACTTTTGAACGGCGTGATGGCCCACAGGTCGCCGGGTCTGTGCGGCAGCAAATCGCCCACTAACCTCGCCAAACTGGGCTCCGGCGCACGGATGAACGACGGTTCAAGCGTTTCGTAAATCCGTTGAGCATGCGCACAGAAGGCAAGGAATCGCTGGCCTTCAGCCGCGCCCGCGAATTTTGCAATTGCATCGGACGATTGACCAATGTCTGCGTGCAAATCCATGCGCGCGCCGTCACACCAGGCGTGGCGTGCGAGAACGTCGAGCGGGTCGAGTGTGATTGCGTCGGCCAGCGATTCGCCGATGGCCGCGAATATTTCCTCAAATACCCAGCGCATCGT
>JBBRGY010000471.1:0-2815 GCA_038223495.1 Burkholderiales bacterium
AATACATGGGGTTTCGCGTCACTGTGTAGATGCCGCTCGTGACCAACGCTGACGACTTGCCGGGCTTCATCGGGTTGATGGTTGTTTTGGATCGGCGAAACGCGATCAAACCCAGCAGATCGCAGGTGATACCAATTGCGACCAGTGCCAACGCAACAACCAATCGAATTTGCGAATCGATTGCAAGCGTTGGGCCCAGATGCGAAATCCCCCACATCAACGCTGCGATCAACGATGCAACAACTGGCGGCGGAATCTTTAGCTCAAGTGATGGCATGGCGCGCGGAATGATCGCTCATCTGTTTATGGTGTCAGTCGTGCCTGAGACTCTTGGTCGTAAACAAGTAGTCCTTCAACTCGTGAGAGAAGCGCGCGTCATGTCGACGAATCCATTCCAGCACCATCGACGCGTGCTCCTTTTCTTCGTCGCGGTTGTGCTCAAGAATGCCTTTGAGCTCAGGATCCTTGCAGGCCGCAGCGCGTTGGTTGTACCAGTCCACAGCTTCGAGTTCCTCCATCAGCGACACGATGGCGCGATGCATGTCGCGCACTTCGTCGCTGAGTTCTTCGATAGGTTCGTGATAACCAGCGCTAGACATTTCGATCTCCCGAGTGCTGTGTGAGTGGATACATATTCTGCTACCAATCGAAGCGAATCTACGTGGCTCACATCAATCGTCGATCAACTTTAGCGCAAGGCCGCATCACTCGACGTTTTTGGCACATTCAGAACGAACTTCTCACGCAGCCTGTAGGGCGGAACCTCTTCGAGTTCAGCCCTACGCCCGTCTATTCTCAATCGACCAGTTCAATATGCGTAGGGTGTGCACCAAAGTGCGCACCATCGTTCTGCAAACTCTGCATCTGGATATGTGCAACGGTGGTGCGCATTCTGATGCGCACCCTACCTCGCTACCGCCTTAGCTGCGCCCATACGCGTTCCATCGTTGCACCGGTCCGCGTCCCATGTTCAAAATAATGTAAACACTTCGAAAACATGCTAGGCCGTTGATTTTTGCTAGCTGCCACGCCTCGCGCATGAATCTAATACTGTCCGAGCTAAACGGGGGATACATGATTGGCACCACAAGATAGCCGGGCCCAAGAGAGTTCCTGCACGTCAGATAAGACGGTTTCTCCAACTTTTTTCGCACAACGTCAGTAAACCGATCCGCGAACGCTGCGTCGGCATTAAGAAATATTCCAGATCGCATCGGTCTGTGAACTTCTCCGGGAGTGATGTACGAGTATTCATCTTTCGCGAATGCGTCGCTCCAAAACGCATCGGTGACCTCAACCCAACGAGTCGTTCGGCCCGACCGAATAAGTGCCTCAGGCGGATCCGGTTCCGCTAGAACCGTGTAATGCGCTCCGTACCTAGCATTGAGCCATTGCAAAAAAATCGCAACCTTAGCGCGCTCGTGCGCTTGTTTGATGGGACGTCGATCTGGCATAACAACTTAACCTATCGAAAGATAAGTGTGTACAGTGTGCGGTGCCTGCTGCACCGCCTTCCGGTCTGGATTCCCGCCTTCGCGCGAATGACATTTTGGTGCCTACGCCGCTCGCTCCAAACTCAACCCCGCATGCTCTCTCAGCGGATGAAACTGAATCTTCGGATGGCGCTCTTGCGTCAGTCGCAAATCGTAGGTTGAGGTGAGTAGGTACGCGAGCGTGTTGGCTGCATCGTAGGCGAGCTTTGACGCGTTGTAGTCCATGAATTTCTTCATCTCGGCGGCGTCGTCGCAGGTCACCCAGCGCGCGCCTACGAACTGGCTACCGCTAAGCTTGATGTCGGCTTTGTATTCGGTTTGCAGGCGGTGCTGCACGACTTCGAATTGAAGTTGGCCAATTGCGCCGAGCAGCATGAGCGAGCCGAGTTGCGGCTTGAACACTTGAATCGCGCCTTCTTCACCGAGCTGCGCTAAGCCTTGTTGCAATTGCTTGCTGCGCAGCGGATTTTTAAGCTCCACCGTCTGAAACAATTCCGGCGCGAAAAACGGCAGGCCAGTGTATTGCAGGCTTGCGCCTTCGGTGATGGTGTCGCCGAGTTGCACGCCGCCGTGAATGGTGAAACCGATGATGTCGCCGGCGTACGCTTCGTCCACGGCTTCGCGTCGCTGCGACATGAAAGTGACCACGCTGGTGGGGCGCATTTCTTTCGCCGTGCGCTGCACTTTGAGCTTCATGCCGGACGAATATTTGCCTGAGCAGACCCGCACGAACGCGATGCGGTCACGATGCATCGGGTCCATGTTGGCTTGTACTTTGAACACGACGCCGGAGAAGCCTTCGGCGTCGGGCGCGATTTCGGTGAGCGAGCCGTCGGGATTGGTCGAAGCGCGCGCATGCGGTGCGGGCGCGAGATCGACGAGCGCATCGAGGATTTCCTGCACGCCGAAATTGTTCACGGCCGAGCCGAAGAACACCGGCGTTTGCTTTGCCGCCAAAAACGCTTCACGATCAAATGCGGGCGCGGCACCGGTGACTAGCTCAATGTTCGCTAGCGCGTGCTCGAAGTCCACACCGAAACGTGCCGTGAGTGCAGCAGTTTCGGACATTGGAATTTCCTCCAGCGCCATCTTGTCGCTGACCGTGTCTTCGCCCGGTTTGAACACGCGCATCATCTGCGTGCGCAAGTTGATGATGCCCACAAACGCGCGACCTTGGCCGACTGGCCAGGTCATCGGCACGCAGGGCATGCCGAGTTCGGCTTCCACTTCATCAAGCAACTCAATCGGATCGCGCCCTTCGCGGTCCATTTTGTTGACGAACGTGATGATCGGCGTGTCGCGCTGACGGCAGACTTCGATCA